>CALMCK010000001.1 GCA_937862845.1 uncultured Burkholderiaceae bacterium
CGGCGGTATTCAAACTTGTCGACGGCTTTCATGAGGCCGACATTGCCTTCTTGAATCAAGTCGAGGAATTGCAGACCACGGTTGGTGTAGCGTTTGGCGATTGAAATCACGAGGCGTAAGTTTGCTTCGGTCATTTCTTTTTTGGCATCACGGGTTTTGGATTCACCAGCAATCATTTGACGGTGAATTTCTTTCAAATCGACCAATGGTAAGACGACTTGGCTTTGCAATTCGATCAGTTGATTTTGCAATTCTTGCAAGGCAGGCAGGTTGCGCTCGAGCAGTAAGTTAAAGGCGTGTTTGCCTTTGAGAAGCTCTTCTGACCAAGCGAGGTTGGTTTCATGACCTGGGAAGTTGGTGATGAAAAAATTGGGTTCCATGCCGATGCGGTTGATGCACAGTGCGCGAATTTTTCGTTCGATTTTGCGCACCGATTCAACTTGTGAACGCAGGGAGTCGCAGAGTTTGTCAACGGTCTTTGCGGTGAAGCGGATGCTCATCAAGTCGTTGGTGATGGCTTCTTGCGCTTTGTTGTATGGCGTGGACAGATAGCCGTCTCGACCGAAGGCAAGGCGCATTTTATCAAAGTGTTTTTCGATGGCGGTGAATTTTTCGAGCGCTTGGCCTTTGAGGGCTTCGAGCTGTTTGGTGTTGAGCGCGTTGGCGCCGCCGTCTTCATCGCCTTCTTCTTCCTCATCGTCGTCGCTGATGAGCTCTGCGGCGGCTGCGCTGAAGTTTTTGTTGGCTTCTACGCCGATGAAGCCGTCGACGACGGTGTCGATGGTGACATCATTGGCGCGGATTTTATCGACGAGCTCGCGGATTTGTTGAATGGTGGATGGGCAGGCGGAGATGGCGGACATCATTTCGCGCTGGCCTTCTTCGATGCGTTTGGCGATTTCGATTTCTTGTGCTTTGGTGAGCAGCTCGACGGTGCCCATTTCGCGCATGTACATGCGCACAGGGTCGGTGGTGCGGCCGAATTCGGAGTCGACGGTAGACAGTGCGGACTCGACTTCTTCTTCGGAATCGTCGTCGCTGCTGGCGACGGGCACGTTGTCTGACAGAAGCAGGGTCTCTGCGTCGGGTTGCTGTTCGTACACGCGTATGCCCATGTCGGCAAATGCGGAAATGACGGTGTCGAGTGCGTCGCCTTCGACCATGTCGTCGGGCAAGTTGTCGCTGATTTCGGAGTGTGTGAGGTAGCCTTTGTCTTTGCCCAGTTTAATCAGGCTTTTCATTTGGCTGCGTTTGAACTCCATGGTCACGGCTGCTTGCTCGGCTACTTGGAGTTTTGATTTTTTGCCTTTAGCGGTTTTTTTGCTGGTGACTTCGAGGTCCGGAATGTCTTCGTTGTCCACATCGTCGTAGGTTTCACCGGCCATGTCGTCACTGCTGTTATCATCCATGTCGTCATTGAAGTCGTCATTGTCGATGGGGGCTGCTTTGGCTTTTTTTGATTTTTTTGGGGCAGCAGGTGTGCGGGCTGGTTTTGCAGCGGGTTTTGCGATGATTTTTTTCTCGTCGGCAGTGGCCACGGTTGTTTTGGTGGTTTTGCTTACTTTAACTGGGGTGGATTTTTTTGCGGGCATGCGGCTCTCTGTGGGGCGGGTTGTTGTTTTTTTGGCTGCGGCGGCAGGTTTGGCCTTCGCTGTTGCAGGTTTGGCAGTTGCTGGTTTGCGGGCTTTGGTTGCACTCATTGCTTGGTACCTTTTTTGAAAAAACGGATCAAAAGAATTGCCGAGACATAAACTAAAAAACAAAGATAAAACAAACGTTTAACGGTGGATTATACCATGATTTGGGCGTTTTTTGCCTGTGAAAAAACAAATCAAAGGCTTTTATGGCTGTGGTGCGGGTAGGTCCAGTGCGCTGCGGGCTTTGAGCAGCGCCATATACTCGGCTTTGGCGGCGTCATCATGGGTGATTTGTTGCGCCAAATGCTGGAGTCTGTTCTCTATATCGAGGCGTTCGAGTTGTTTTTCAAGCGCTGTGAGGGCGGTTTGAGCGTCTTCGAGCACGCTGGGGTTGAGTTCGCGCAGGTGCTTTTTCATAATCTGATGGTACAGCGGTGCATGGCTCATGTCTTCAATGTGGTGCTGCAGTGCGGCGCCGTTGAGCGCGGGTTGGTTTTGCAGCAGTTCGAGTAGGTCTGTGAGTGCGTCGTGCTGTGCGGCATGGCGCCACAGCTCGGTGTTGCTGCTTTGGGCGAGCTCGGGGTGCGAGAGGATTAAATCAAGCGCGCGTTCAATGTTGGAGGGGGGCGGTGTGCGTTTGCCGCCATTGCGGATTTGTTTGCGCGGCCGATGATTGGTGTTCAGCTCGCAGTAGTCCATGACGTCGTTGATCTGTGCGTTGACTTGGGTGGCGAAGGCTTGGATGATTTGCGTGCGCAGTGCGCTGTTGGGCAGTGCTTGTAAAATCGGCTTGGCCAGGTGGAATTGGCGAGCGCGGGCTTCGGCGGTGTGGTCGGGCGCCGCTTGTTTTAAGCCGTACAAAATAAACTGCGACAGGGTCATGGCGGTTTGTACTTCGGCAGAAAACGCGTCTTTGCCGTGGTCGCGCACATAAGTGTCAGGGTCGTGTTCGGGCGGCAAAAATAAAAACTTCATCGTGCGGGTGTCGAGCGCGTGCGGCAATGCGTTGAGCATGGCACGCCATGCGGCTTTTCGACCCGCTTTGTCGCCGTCAAAGCTGAACACGATGGTGTCGGTGAAGCGAAATAATTTTTGCACATGTGCTGCACTGGTGGCTGTGCCGAGTGTGGCGACGGCGTTTTCGAGCCCTGCTTGCGCGAGTGCGACGACGTCCATATAGCCTTCGACGACGAGGGCGTACTGGTGCGCGGCGATGGCGGCGCGTGCTTCAAATAAGCCGTACAACTCAAGGCCTTTTTGAAACAAGGGTGTTTCGGGGGAGTTTAAATACTTGGGTTCGCCCTTGTCCAATACGCGGCCACCGAAGCCGATGACTTGGCCTTTGGTGTTGCGAATCGGGAACATCACACGGTCTCGGAAAAAATCGTAGCGGCGTGCGGGCTTGCCGTTTTCGGCGTCACGGTGTTTGCACAGGCCTGCTTCGAGCAATGCGGTGGACTCGTTGTAATCGCCGAATATTTTTTGTAAGCTGACGTCAAATGGCGCATAGCCAAGGCCAAATTTTTGCGCGATTTCACCACTCAAGCCGCGACGCTTCAGATAGGCGATGGCATGGGCGTGTTCTTTGAGTTGTTTTTGATAAAACGTGTTGGCCTCAACGAGCACTTGGCCAATGTTTTCCGAGCGAATTTTTTGGTCGCGCTGCGCAGCGACTTGCTGTGGGGAAAGTGGTTTGTCTTGTGGCACGGACATGCCGGCGCTGCGCGCCAAATCCTCGATGGCCTCGATGAAAGTTAAGCCATTGTGTTCCATTAAAAAACCGATGGCTGTGCCGTGGGCGCCGCAACCAAAGCAATGGTAAAACTGCTTGGATGGGCTGACGGTGAACGAAGGACTTTTCTCGTTGTGAAATGGGCACAGGCCTTGATGGTTGGCGCCTGCGCGTTTGAGCTGGACAAAACGACCGACCACATCGACCACGTCGGTGCGGTTGAGCAAGTCGTTGATGAAGTCAGCTGGAATCATATTTATTTTGGCGAAAGCGCGGCTTTAATCAGCGCGGAGACGCGAGACATATCGGCTTTGCCTGCGAGCTGCGATTTGAGGACGGCCATGACTTTACCCATGTCTGATACAGCAGCAGCGCCTGTGCTGGCGATGGCAGCGGTGACGGCTGCGTTGATGTCGTCATCGGACATTTGGGCGGGTAAATAAGCGGAAATGATGTCGAGCTCGAGTTGCTCTTGCTCAACCAGGTCCATGCGTGCGGCTGTGGTGAACTGGGCGATGGATTCTTTGCGTTGTTTGCAGGCTTTTTCGATGATGGACAATACAGTTGCATCGTCCAGCTCGGATTGTGTGTCGACTTCACGGCGCTTGATGTCGGCTGAGAGTAAGCGCAGTGTGTTTAAGCGCGCGGTGTCGCGGGCTTTCATGGCGGTTTTGATGTCGTCTAAAACGGTGGTTTTGAGTGTCATGGTGTTCTCTAATGGTGGTGTCTGTGAATAATAGCAAAACCCGCTCAGTTTGAGCGGGTTTTAGAAGCGAGGTCAATGTATGAAATTAATACATTTTCTTTGGTAACATTTGGCTGCGCAGACGTTTGTAGTTGCGTTTGCATGCAGCTGCATGTTTGCGTTTGCGTTCAGTTGTTGGCTTTTCATAAAACTCACGAGCACGCAAATCAGTCAACAAACCAGTTTTTTCGATGG
>CALMCK010000002.1 GCA_937862845.1 uncultured Burkholderiaceae bacterium
CGGATGAAACCACTCGACATCGCCATACAAGAACTCATCGCGCTCGCACAAATGCCTGCCCGCACCGAGGTGTTGCCACTCGCGCAGGCATTCGACCGCGTGCTCGCAGCGGATGTGGTGGCGACGATGGACGTGCCGTCATTTGACAACAGCGCCATGGATGGTTATGCGCTGGCCGCGCCTGATGGTTTTGATGCCTGTACTGTTTTTAAGGTGGTCCAACGCATTCGTGCGGGCGATGCGGCAGAGGCAGGTTCGATTTTGCAAGCAGGACAAGCCGCACGGATTTTCACAGGCGCGCCGATTCCGCAAGGCACGACACAGGTGGTCATGCAAGAGCAGTGTGCCGTCGATGGGGTGAACTTAACCACGCAAGCGACATGCGCGCAAGGGCAGCACATGCGCCGGCGTGCAGAAGATGTGGCGACGGGTTCGGTGCTGTTGCGCAAAGGTGAGTGGGTGACGCCCGCGTCGGCATCGTTGATTGCATCGATGGGGTTGGCACAAGTCGAAGTCAAGGCGCGCTTGCGCGTGGCGCTCATCACGACGGGCAGCGAATTGGTTGAACTCGGTGTGCCGCTGCAGTCGGGGCAAATCTACAACAGCAACCGCTACGCATTGCTCGGTCTATTGCGCAACTGGGGTTGCGATGTCGTGCTCGATGCGCATGTGGTCGATGATTTGGCCGTGACCACAGAGCTGCTGTCACGCGCTGCGCAGAGCAGTGATTTGATTGTCACCGTTGGCGGTGCGTCGGTCGGCGAAGAGGATTATGTGAAAGCCGCCATCGCGACACTCGGCGAAATCCATGGTTGGCAAGTCGCCATGAAGCCGGGCAAGCCGCTGATATACGGTCGCGTGGCCAGCACGCCTTTGATGGGTTTGCCGGGTAATCCTGTCTCGAGCTTTGTCACCGCCTGTCTGTGCTTGCGTCCCTACATCCGTGCGCGCTTGGGTGCGCTTAAATTAGAAGCGCAATATCTGAACGTGACGGCGGATTTTGAGTGGCGCAAACCTGACATGAAGCGGGTGGAGTTCGTCCGTGCGGTGATGAACAATGGTGTGGTGCAACTCAGTGGCGCACAGGGATCGGCAGTGATGACGGGATTGGCCAATGCCGAGGTGCTGGTGCGGCTTGAAGCGGGTCAGTCGGTGGCGCGCGGCGATGAGGTGCGTGTGGTGCTGATGGCTGAATTGACTGGCCTGTAACTCATGGAGTCACCACAGGGCGCGAAGCATCGCTGCACCACTCAGACCATGAGCCAGGATACAGAGACACCGCGTTAAGGCCTGATATGTGTTGCGATAAAATATTGTGACAAGCCGTGACGCCAGAGC
Organism: uncultured Burkholderiaceae bacterium; assembly: GCA_937862845.1. Classification (GTDB taxonomy): domain Bacteria; phylum Pseudomonadota; class Gammaproteobacteria; order Burkholderiales; family Burkholderiaceae; genus Hydromonas. The sequence goes on from CALMCK010000002.1 coordinate 1,339, forward strand.
CGCATTGGTTGACGATGCGGCTTTTTTCATGGCCTGCCAATGTGCTTTGCCAGAGCTCGTACAGTTCGCTCGCGTTTTTAAATGTGCCATCGCTGTTGAGGTTGCGCATGAAAAAGACATTCAGCGCATGGGGGATGTGGCCCGCGACAGGGTCGAGAGGCTCGATCTCGCCCGAATAGCGCTCGGGCGCACGCGCGTCAATCACCACGAGACTGCCATCGTCCAAATGTGCGAGCAACTCATCGGCGGCGATGGTTTGATTCAGCGACTCGGTGCGCACAAAGTCGCCACGCGTCCATGTGCTGGGTTGTGAGTCGGTCACACAACCTGCGGCCAACCAAGCGGCCAATCCACCGTCCAGCACGCACACGGCGGCATGACCGAGTTGGCGCAGCAGCCACCACGCGCGCGCCGCCATCATGCTGTTGTTCGCATCATAGACCACGACTTGGCTGGCTTGATTCAAGCCCATGTTTGTGAGTTTTTCACTCAACACCGCCAAATCAGGCAAGGGATGGCGACCGTTCAATCCTGTTTTGAGTCCCGATAAATCCTCATCCATGTGTAAAAAACGGGCGCTGGCAATGTGCCCCGCATCAAAAGCCGCACGACCTGCGTGGACATCCATCAGGTCATGACGCGCATCAATGATGAACACATCATCGCCTCGTGTCATGGCATCGTTGAGTTGTGTGGGGTTTATCAGTGTGGTGAACATCGTCATCCTTTCAGGGCAGTGACTGGGTTTTGTCGAACATAGATGGTGGCGGCGAGGCCAGAAATCACCACGAGTGCCATGCCCAACCAGGCCAACGCACTCAATCGATCGTCCCATAAATAGTAACCAATGATGCTGGAAAATAAAATCCCAGCATACTGCAATGTCGCCGTCAACGTCGTCGAGCCACGGCTG
>CALMCK010000003.1 GCA_937862845.1 uncultured Burkholderiaceae bacterium
CGGATGCGGCATCAGCTCAAGGTCAATCATGCGGTGCCACTGATGGTCTTCTGACGCGCGCTCATGCGGCGCGACAGCACTGTTTGGCTGTGCATCGCGCAGCACCGTGACGTTTTCCATGCGGGTGATGACAAAGTCGCCAAACCGCTGACGCTTGCGGTCAAACACCCGTGCATGCCAACGCAAACCATCGCTGACCAAAGCAAAAGGCACCAGCTCACGCTCAGACAGACCACTGCCGTGCGAAAAATACTTCAGCCGCACCACCTGCCGCTGCGCAATCGCCCGCGTCACCGCCGCCATGTCCGACAGCTTTGGTCGATTTAAAATCGGCATCGTCTCGCACAACAACATCGGCTGAGTCGCCGCATCGACCCCATCGCCAAAACCCTCGCTCAACAAACTCATCACCCGTTCAAACGGATGGTCAAACAGCGGCTGAAACCCAGCTTGTATCAAATAAGTCTTACTGCGGCCATTGAGCTCTAGATTATCAGGCGCGAGCTGCTTGTACAGCGCCAAATCGCGTGTTGTCGCCGCTGCCGCAATGCCAAATTTATCTTGCAAATGCTTGCGCGCGATTTCACCGAGAAAATAAAGACGAAAATCAATGAACGCCAACCGCGCTTGTTGCGCCTGCGACAAAGCGGAAAGGGTGTTTGATGGGCTCGAAGATGTGTGTGTGTTCATGCGCGCAGTGTAAAGAAGAATCAAATAAAACACAATAAATGATTTTTTAAACCATATCGTCAAATCAAAATAATCGCTTGACATCATCAAAATGATGATTTAGTATGGGGCCACTCGAGCAAACCAATGCATTCAATCCAAACATTCAATCAACATCCACGCAGAAACACAGGAGAGAAAATTATGAAACACCCCGCCATCCAACTCAACCACCACGGCATCCGTATTCAAGGCATGTTTGAAATGTTGACCACTCACGACATCAAAGTCGAGCTCAGCTACCCTTACCGAGGGGTGAAAACCACATGGCATCTGCATGATTTTGAGCGCCTCACCTACGACGGCGACTGTGAACGCCAAGCAAGGCAAGAGCTGCTTGACCTATTTGAGCTCACCGAATATGTTCAACAAAACCGCACCCGCATCATCACCGCCCACGCCCAGCTCGAAGCCGATTGCGAGCGGATTGGTCAAACCATGCTCAATGCGCATTTTTACCTCATCGGCCAACACGACCTCAAGCAACGCCTCAACGAAGGCCAAATGACGCGGCACGAATACCAAGCCGCCCACCACCAACTGCATCAACGCCACGAACAATACCGAACCGCCCGCAAACAAGTCCGCTATGCGTTTTTACACAAACAATTACCTGACGAGTTTCAAAGTTTTGAATACGACACGTTCTTAATGGCGCTGCGTGCGCAGGTGTTGCAATAATCCGCTTGGCATTCGCGGTTTAGAAAACGTCTGTCGGGCTAAAGCCCGACTTACGGCCACACCTGTGGCATGAGGATTTTCCGTGGTTGCTTTGCGTCGCAGCATTTCCCCTTGTCTTTAACTGCTGGGCTTGGTACACTTTAAGCAGTCTCGCTTTAAGCGAGACATATAATAAATTGAGCATTAAAACTTCACACAAATAAAGAAGCCTGCGCTTTACCGTATCATCGGTAAGGCTTTGTTTTCATAAAATAAATAAATATAGAGAAGAGGAATTCTAATGAGCTTACCAGCGACACCACTGCCCACATCTGAACTTGATGAAAAACAACAACCTTTAATCGAGGACACGCGCCTGCTCGGTCGTTTGCTCGGCGATGCGGTGCGCACACATGCGAGTGTGCGTGCGTTTGAAAACACGGAAAACATTCGTCAGGCGGCGGTGCACTTTCGTAAAAGTGAGGAAGGTGACACCGATGAGTCGGCGGCGCGCAAGGCCTTGACCGATTTGTGTGAGGGGCTGGATGATGGTGAGGCTTTGCAGGTGATTCGGGCGTTCAGCTTGTTTTCACTGTTGGCGAACATCGCTGAGGATGTGCATCAAAATCGCCGCCGTCGTGTGTATCGACTCAAAGGCGCGGCGCCGCAGGCGGGTACGCTGGCGCGGGCTTTACAAAATGTGCAGGCACGTGGTGTATCGGCGATGGACGCGCTTAAGGCGATGAGCCGCGTGGCGGTGGTGCCTGTGTTGACGGCGCATCCGACACAGGTGCAACGCAAAAGCACGCTCGATTTGACACGCTCTTTGGCCCAACAATTATCGCGTCGCGACCAAGGTGCGATGGATGAGGCGGAGGAAGGCGAGTGGGGCAATGAAATCAATCGCTTGGTGCAGACGCTGTGGCAGACTTCGATTTTGCGCACGTCGAAATTAAAGGTCACCGATGAAATCACCAATGCGATTAGCTATTATCCCACGACATTTTTAAAGCGCATTCCCGCGCTGGTCGCGCGCTATCAAACAGCTGCACGTGGCTTGGGCGCGACCGATGTAGAAATGCGTGCGCTGCGTCCATTGACGATGGGCATGTGGATAGGCGGTGATCGCGATGGCAATCCTTTTGTCACGGCCGAGACGCTTGATTACTGCACGCATGCGCAGGCGACGGCGGCGTTTAAATATTATTTAGAAGAATTGCATGCGCTGGGCAGTGAGCTGCCTTTGGCGACGACGATTGTTCATGTGACGGATGCGTTGCAGGCATTGGCAGAAGAATCCAATGACAACTCGCCACACCGTGCCAATGAGCCGTATCGCCGAGCCATCATCGGTATGTATGGCCGAGTGGCGCAGGCGGCGAGTGAGCTGTGTGGCGTGGTCGCGGTGCCCGCATCGCAGGTGGTGACGGAGGCATATGTGCATGCGGATGAGCTGTCGGCGGATTTGCGTGTGATTGCTCAGTCATTGTCCTCTAACAACAGCGAGGCGCTGGTGACGGGGCGCTTGAACAACCTGATTGAGGCCGTCGATGTGTTTGGCTTTCATTTGGCGACCATCGATTTGCGCCAAAACTCGGATGTGCATGAAGCCTGTGTGGCTGAGCTGCTCAAAGGCGCGCAAGTGGCGGATGATTATCTTGCGCTCAATGAAGCAGAGCGCTGCGAGCTGCTGCGTGCGGAGTTGAACAGCACGCGGGTGCTGACCAATCCATGGTTGGCCAAAAGCGAATTGCTCGCCGATGAACTGGCGATTTTTAATAAAGCGCGTGAGTTGCGCGAGCGTTTTGGCGAGCGCCTCATCGAGCAAGCGATTATTTCTAAAGCGACCAGCGTCTCTGACATGCTCGAAGTCGCGGTGCTGATGAAAGAAACAGGGCTGGCCGCAGGCGGCGATGACGCATGGTGTGCATTTGACATCGCGCCTTTGTTTGAGACGATTGAGGATTTACAAGCCGCGTCCGAGGTCATGACCGAATGGTTTAAATTGCCCTTGGTGAACAAATGGCTCGAAGCGCGTGGCCGCACCCAAGAGGTCATGCTCGGTTATTCAGACTCTAACAAAGACGGTGGCTTTCTCACCTCAAACTGGTCGCTTTACGAAGCGCAGCAGGCCTTGACCCAAGTCGCCATGAAGTCGAATGTGTCCATGTCGTTCTTTCATGGGCGCGGCGGCTCGGTCGGCCGTGGCGGCGGTCCTTCGTATGATGCGATTCTCGCTCAACCCGCAGGCAGCGTGCAAGGCAAAATCCGCCTGACCGAACAAGGTGAAGTCATCGGTGCCAAATACGGTGACCCTGATCTCGGTCTGCGCAATCTCGAAACCCTCGTTGCCGCAGCCCTAGAGGCGAGCGCGGCGCAGGTGTCTGATGCGAAGGATTGGCGCGAGTTCGAGTTGGCCATGCGCGAAATGTCGGATTTGAGCTTTAAGGCTTATCGTAAATTGGTCTACGAGACCGACGGCTTCACGGATTTTTTCCGCGCCGCCACACCAATAAACGAAATCGCTCAGCTCAATATTGGCTCGCGACCATCGGCACGCAAACCATCGATGCGAATCGAAGACTTGCGGGCGATTCCGTGGGTGTTTTCGTGGGCGCAGGCGCGCATCATGTTGCCCGGTTGGTATGGCGTCGGCTCGGCATTCACGACGTGGGTGGGCGACGATGAAAGCCGACTCGAAGTACTCAAATCAATGCACCGTGAATGGCCGTTTTTCAAATCCATCATTTCAAACATCGACATGATTTTAGCCAAAACTGATTTGGCCATCGCTTCGCGCTATGCCGAAATGGTCGATGATGTCGCGCTGTCCAAACGAATTTTCGGTGAAATCGTTGACGAATGGCAACGCACCTTTGACATACTGGTGAAAATCACAGGACAAGAAACACTGCTTTCTGAAAACCCTGTGTTGGCACGCAGTCTTCGCAATCGCCTGCCGTATTTGGATCCGCTTAACCATTTGCAGGTCGAACTGCTCAAACGCTACCGTGCGGGCGATGAGTCGATGGAGGTGCAGACGGGCATTCACATCGCCATCAATGGACTGGCGGCTGGGCTGCGCAACAGCGGTTAAGCCTCTCGAAAGCCAAATGCTTGTATTGTTAACGTCATCCCCTGTCCGCTACGCGGGCGAGGGGATGGCAAGATTTCAATGGTTTTGCTGGCAGCGCATTGCACGCGCTGTCATCTGTCGGTATGATGGCGCATCTCATTCAATGCGATTTTAACTATAGAGCGCGCATGACCCCAACCCTCAAACGCATCGGTTTACTCACCTCCGGTGGCGACGCCCCAGGTATGAACGCGGCCATTCGCGCCGTGGTGCGCGCCTGCGCCTATCACGGCATCACGGCGGTCGGTGTGGAAATGGGCTATCAGGGCTTGATTGACAATCAGATGTCAATTATGGGCGCGCGTGATGTGAAAAACATCATCCACCGTGGCGGCACGATACTGAAAACCGCGCGTTGTCTAGATTTTTATGACGCAGCTGGTCGTGCGAAAGCACATCAAAAGTACAAAGCAAACTTCCTCGATGCACTGGTGGTGATGGGCGGCGACGGCACTTTTACGGGTGCACTGAAGTTTGCCAGCGAGTTCGGCGTGCCGATAGTCGGCATGCCTGCGACGATAGACAACGATATTTTTGGCACCGATTACACCATCGGTTACGACACGGCGCTCAACACCGTCGTCGATGCCATTGATAAAATTCGCGACACCGCCAGCTCGCACAATCGATTGTTTTTCGTTGAAGTGATGGGGCGAGACGCGGGGTTCATTGCCTTAAACGGCGGCATCGGCGCAGGTGCGCAGGATATTTTAATCCCCGAAGAAGCGCTCGATTTAGAAAAATTGTACGCCTCGCTTAATCGAGGTTATGACGCAGGAAAATCTTCCTCCATCATCGTCGTCTCAGAAGGCGAGGAAGGCGGCGTGTATGAAATCGCCAAACACGTGCGCGCACGCTATCCGCACTATGACATTCGCGTGACCGTGCTCGGTCATATTCAGCGTGGCGGTAGCCCGAGCTGCTTTGACCGCGTGCTCGCCAGTCGTCTCGGTGTGGCGGCAGTCGAGTCGCTCATGGCAGGGAAACAGGGCGTGATGGTCGGCATACACCACAATCAGGTGTGTTTCACGCCGTTCGCCGAAGCGATTAAACAACACAATGCGATTGATGCTGAGCTGATTCGTGTGTCCGATATTTTGGCGATTTGATTATTAGTTTAATGCACGAAGGTGTTTATGATTATTTTGTTTAACTACGGCCGCATGCTGGGTTTGCCCGATCCCAGTCCTTTTGTTTTTAAGGCTGAGTTGATGCTGCGCATGGCCAACTTGCCATATGAATTAAACGACAACGGCTTTAATAAAGCGCCCAAAGGCAAGCTGCCGTACATCGCTGACGATGGCGTGACTGTGGCCGATTCGCTGTTCATCCGTTTTCACATCGAGCAAAAATACAAAATTAATTTTGATGCCCGCGTGTCAGGCGAACGTCAAGCGGTGCTGTGGGCAGCCGAGCGCATGGTTGAAGAGCATCTGTACCACGGCGTGGTTCGGGATCGCTGGGTTGATGACCGTAATTTTAATGCAGGGCCCGCCCATTATTTTGGTAAAGTCCCCAGCTTGATTCGCCCACTGGTGATTAAGATGGTGCGAGGGCACATGAAAAAAGCCCTCAAAGCACATGGCATGGGTCGCCACAGCGTAGCGGAAATTCATCGGTTGTGCCGTGCCGACATTGGCGTGTTGGCATCAATTTTGGGTGATCGTTTATATTTCGGCGGTGACGAGCCATGCGGCGCAGATGCGTGCTTTGGCGCGTTTATCACCAGCTTGTTGTGTCCTGTGTTTGAGTCGCCTTTGCGCGATGATTTGGCGACACATGCGAATCTTCTGGCTTACAGCGAGCGCATGATGGCGCGTTATTTCGCAGATTTTGTGACTCGATAACGCGGATGCAAGCGCACGGGCGTTCTGTAAATACTGCAGGTAAAACTTGCAAAGCGCCTGATAAATACTGTTACAATGTCGCCCATCAAACAGCGGTTCACCAGTTTTATGCACCGTGGGTGATAATTTTTTTAAATGGAGATTAAAAGCATGGAAAACATCGAACAACGCGTCCGTAAAATCGTAGCCGAACAATTGGGCGTCAGCGAAGCCGACATCAAAAACGAATCATCTTTCGTCAACGACTTGGGCGCAGACTCTTTGGATACTGTTGAATTGGTTATGGCTTTGGAAGACGAATTTGAATGCGAAATTCCAGACGAAGACGCAGAAAAAATCACCACGGTTCAACAAGCGATTGACTACGTCACGGCCAACGTTAAGTAATTAACGCAAGCCAAACGCCTTTGGGGTCGTTTAGAATCATGAATGAATACGAAAAGACCCAGCTTGGGTCTTTTTGTTTGGATATAAGCCCCTCGCCCGCATGGCGGGAGAGGGGTTGGGGAGAGGGTCTTTGTGTTCGCGTAGACTGTCAAAGGCTGCGTGCATTGGACTTTAAAAGTTTGGTTCTTTGATGACGACCGAACTGCCCTCTCCCCCGACCCCTCTCCCGCCGTGCGGGCGAGGGGAGTGTTGGCATTGAATAATTTAACGGGATGTCCTTACATCCGTTTTAGTAGTTTAATATTTGTTTGATTTTCAATCAAAATGTTTTGAAATAGGAGAGAGTTATGAGCCGACGCAGAGTGGTGGTGACAGGCATGGGCATCGTGTCGCCCGTGGGCAATGATGTGGCCACAGCATGGGATAATTTAATTGCAGGTCGTTCTGGCATCACGAACATCACCAAGTTCGATGCCAGCGCCTACTCATGTAACATCGCCGGCGAGGTCAAAGGCTTCGACGTGCTGGCGTATTTGGGCAGCAAAGAAGCGCGCACCATGGATACGTTCATCCACTATGGTTTGGCCGCAGGCATACAGGCGTTTCGCGATTCTGGCATCACCGTGACCGAAGAAAACGCCGAGCGCATCGGCGTTGCTATCGGCTCAGGCATCGGCGGCTTGCCGATGATTGAAGAAAACACCGAAACCATGGTCAATAAAGGCATGCGTCGCGTCTCACCATTTATGATTCCCGGCTCCATCATCAACATGATTTCAGGGCACATGTCCATCATGCACGGCCTTAAAGGCCCGAACATCGCCATCGTCACAGCCTGCACCACAGGCACGCACTGCATTGGTGAGGCAGCACGCATGATTCAATACGGCGATGCTGACGTCATGGTCGCAGGTGGCGCAGAAGCCACTGTGTCACGTTTGGCCATTGCAGGTTTTGGCAATATGCGCGCACTCTCCACACGCAACGACGACCCAGCGGCGGCCTCGCGTCCGTGGGATGCTGAGCGTGATGGTTTCGTCCTCGGCGAAGGTGCCGGTGTGCTGGTGCTTGAAGAATACGAGCACGCCAAAGCACGTGGCGCGAAAATCTACGCTGAAATCGCAGGCTATGGCATGAGTGCCGATGCCAACCACATGACTGCGCCAGCCGAAGACGGCGATGGTGGTCGCCGCGCCATGGTCAACGCCATGAAAGATGCCAAGGTCAATGCAGACGAAGTCAACTACATCAACGCGCACGGCACATCGACGCCACTGGGTGATTTGGCTGAAACCTATGGCGTCAAAGGCGCATTGGGTGAGCACGCCAGCCGTGTCGTGGTCAATTCGACCAAATCCATGACGGGCCATTTGCTCGGTGGTGCGGGCGGGATTGAAGCGGTGTTCTCTGCCTTGGCGATTGCCAATCAAATGTCGCCGCCGACCATTAATTTGGACAATCCAGGTGAAGGCTGCGATTTGGACTACTGTGCGAATGCTGCCCGTGAGATGACCATCAAAGTGGCCATCAGCAATTCATTTGGCTTTGGCGGTACGAACGGCTCGATATTGATGCGTCAGGTTTAATCGCCATCCGTCATCCATCGAAGGCCACAAAAAACCCAGCTCATGAGCTGGGTTTTTTGTGGCCTTCGGGTGAAGAGCAAAGATAAAAATCAATGCTTGATGCTTAAGCCTTGGGGGCTTCGTCATCATCGCCTTTGATTTTAGAGACTGCATCGTTGGCGGCGTTTTTGGCCGATTGTGCCAATTCATTGAGTTGATCGCCTGCTTTGTCAGCGATACCAGAAATGCCGCCGTGTTCATCGTAGCTCTTTTTGGCGTCGTTGGCTGCATCCTGTACCGCGTCAACGGCTGAGGTTGCGGTGGCTTTGACTTTATCTGCCACATCAGATGCCGCGTCCGCGACTTTGTCGCCCAACTCGTGCAATTCGTTGCCCGCTTTGTCGAGCATGCCGCTGATGCCGCCGCGCTCGTCATAGGATTTTTTTGCATCGGCTGCTGCGTCTTGGACGGCGTCGACGGCTTCGTCGGCGAGGTTTTTGATTGAATCTAAAATGCCCATGGTGTGCTCCTGAAAGTGGTGGTGGGGTGAAACGGGTTTATTTTACAACGATTTTTAAATGGGTGATGTCATTGCATCATTTAAACACTGTCTGTGCGGGTGCTTAAGTGGTGCTTAAGTGGTGCTTAAGTGGTGGTTGAGTTGGTTCAATTGTTCGGGTGTGCCGACGTTTTCCCATGTGCCGTTAAAGTATTCACCGCTGGCCCAGCCGTGTTCGATGTTGTGGCGGTAGTAGGGGCTCATCGGGATTTTTTCACCGAGTGGCAGGTCGGTGAATTGGCGCATGTCGTACAAGCCGATGTTACCGAAAGTGAGTGCAGTGCCGTTGCTGTGGCCCGCGAGGTGGAGCTGGTTGCCGTTGAGCACGAAATCACCATTGGGATGAAAATCAGGGTTCTCGACCATCACCAGATGCATGCGCGGCTCATTCATGCGCGCCATCTCGGCGGCTTTGGCATGCAGGCCTGCATAGTTGTAATCGGTGTAAATGTCGCCACTCACGGCGAGGAAAATCGGTGAGTTGCTGTGTGCTTGCAGCGTTGGCAGTGCTTTGACAATGCCACCTGCGGTCTCGAGCGCGCTGGTTTCGGCGGAGTAGTGTAGGGTGACGCCGAACTGTGAACCGTCGCCAAGGTGTGCGGCGATCTGCTCGCCCAACCATGCGTGGTTAATCACAATATGTGCAATGCCTGCGCTGGCGATGGCCTCTATTTGCCAAACGATGAGCGGTTTGCCGGCGACTTCAAGCAGTGGTTTGGGGGTTTTGTCCGTCAGGGGACGCATGCGCTCACCGCGACCTGCGGCAAAAATCATGGCGACTTGTAACATAGTGAACCTTTATGGCGAGGCCGTGGTTAGGGTTTAAAAAGTGTAGCCCACTTGTGTGCTGTCCGCGCCTTTTTCGGTGGCGGCCACTTCGTCGAGCAGGCGAATCAACGGCATGAGCTCACGGTATCGTGCGGCGACTTGGCGAGTGTATTTGAGCACCAGAGGCAGGTCTTTGAGATAGCCCGATTTGCCATCGCGGTGATAGAGGCGTGCGAAAATCCCAAGCACTTTGAGGTGGCGTTGCAATCCCATGTATTCGAAGTCTTGATAAAAAGTATCGAATGCGACAGGCACGGCAAGCCCCGCTGCGCGAGCCGATTCCCAGTAGCGCACCAGCCAGTCGATTTGTTGTGCTTCTGGCCACTCGACATACGCGTCGCGCAGCAATGAGGCCAAGTCGTAGGTAATCGGACCGTAAACGGCGTCTTGGAAATCTAAAATACCAGGGTTGTTGTGCTCAATCAACATCAGGTTGCGGCAGTGGTAGTCGCGGTGCACCCAGACTTTTGCTTGCGCGAGGTTGTTGTCGAGCAGTGTGTTGAACACGTTTGTCAGCTCAACTGTTTGTGCGTCGCTTAACGTGAAATTTTTATGCACACCCAAATACCATTGGGGGAACAGCATCATTTCATTGAGCAAACGCTCGCGGTCGTAATGCGGTAAATCATCCGTGGTGCTGGTTTTTTGAATGGCGATCAGTGCGTTGAGTGCATCTTTATAAAGGGCAGGTACGCTGTCTGGTTGTGCTTGCAGTGCCGAGAGGTAGGTGCTGTTGCCCAAGTCGCTGAGCAGCAAAAAACCTTGGCTCAAATCCTCGGCCAAAATACTTGGCACGCTGACACCCGATTGACCAAATAATTTTGCGATGTGCACGAACGGCGCGCAGTCTTCGTGTGCGGGCGGTGCATCCATGACAATGAGCGGCGCGCTTGCGGTGGCGACGCGAAAATATCGGCGAAAACTCGCATCGGCAGACGCGACGCTCAAGCTGTCGTGGTCGATCTGCAGCTCGGCAGGCAGGCCGCGCAACCAAGTGCGCAATAATTGGACGCGTTCATCATCGGGTAAGGTGGTGTGTGTGCTCATGGCTTGAAAAAGTGCCTTATAAAGTGATTGACGTGACAATGGGTTTATCAGAAACTGCGGGTCGGAATCGGGTACAATGCGAGAATTGTTTGCTGTGCTGCGATGGAACCATAAGTGTCTTCGTGAAAGCCAGCATTTTACCCGAATCAGCCTCTGCACAATCGACAAATGGCAGAAATTGCACCGTGCGCAGCGGTTTTAGGATGACAGAGCTTCATGATTAAATTTCAGATGCATACTTTTAAGTTAAAACCCATTGCCCAAGGCGTTCGCCGGGCATTGTGGGTTTTGCTCGGCATGGCCACCGCCTTTGATGCGAGCGCGCAAGTGAGCAACGAAGCGGCCAAACAAGACCCACCACCTGCCAGTAACGCACAGACAAAGGCTGCGGCGGTAGTTTTGGACAAAAATGGTCAGGTGGTGCATTTTCCACCCAAAGCCACGAGCAACTTACCTTATTGCAGCGACATCGATTTGGCCGAATCAACCAAAGACTTGTCAGGCACCACCGTGGCGCGCTCTGACACGCTGCGCGGCGTCATGAACGACGTCATCACGCTCAAAGGCCGCGCGTGCGTGGTTCGACGCGATGAGGGCGGCGATGTGCGTCTACAGGGCGACAGCGTGGATTATGTGTATTCGAGCGAAGACGTCAGCGCAGTCGGCAATGCGCGACTGATTAATCGTGACGGTGATGAGGTCACGGGCGATAAGATCAACTTTAATCTGGCCACGCAAACTGGCCGCGCCGCACCAGCAAAATTTAACATCGCCAAGACAGAAGGCCGTGGCAGCGCAGAGTCGCTCGACGTGCTGTCCAGTCGACGTGCCTTAATGCGCGACGCTTACTACACCACTTGCGTCGGCGACAATCCTGACTGGTATCTGAAAAGCAGTGCCATGCTGATTGACCAAGACAAAGACATCGGTGAGGGCATTTCTTCGGTGCTGGTGTTTAAAAAAATCCCCATTCTTGCCACACCCTATATCCAATTTCCGCTGGGCAAAAACCGTCGTTCAGGTTTTCTCACGCCATCATTGGGTGTGAGCAGCAGCTCGGGCGCGGAAGTGGTTGTGCCTTATTACTTCAATCTTGCGCCGAATTATGATCTAACCGTTTACCCTGGTGTGCTGACCAATCGCGGCGCGAAGTTTGGTGCCGAATACCGCTACATGACAAAGAAGCTGGGCTCGGGCTCGTTGTATGGCAACTATGTTTTTAGTGACAAAAAATACGGCAATCAAGACCGATATTATTGGCATGTCGCTCACGCCAAGACTTGGGATTTGGGGCGTGGAACACTGACTGCCAGCATTGATGCACAAAAAGCCTCTGATAAAAACTACACAGATGATATTCCAAGCGATAAGCAAATAGATGCGGACTCGCGCATTTTGACCAGCGAATACGCATTGCAATACAAAGTCGATAATTGGACTGCGCGCGCACGTGTAAAAACCAATCAAGTGCTGCAAAACACCAGCAACTCCGTCGCAGTGCCATATGACTTCAAGCCGCAGCTCACCGTAGCGGGCTCGCAACGATGGGGCTCATTGGTGGCATCACTGGATGTGGAGAGCACAAATTTCACCCACCCTGATGACGTGAACTATGCCAGCGGTTGGCGGCACGTCATGTACCCCAGCTTAAAATACGAATTGCGCGGTGCCAGCTGGTTTGTCACGCCGAAAGTCGGCTTGCATGTCACCCAATATGATTTAAACCGCGTGCCCAATGGTGCTGTTTATGATAAAAAAGCCTCGCGCGTGATGCCCATTATGAGTGTGGACTCAGGCTTGGTGTTTGAACGCAGCGGTGTCAAATGGTTGGGCGAATCAACGATTCAAACCCTTGAACCACGCATGTATTACCTGCGAGTACCGTATCGCAACCAAAACAGCATTTGGAATTTTGACTCTGCGTTGGCCGATTTTGATCTTGCCCATATTTATGGCGAAAATATTTTCACAGGTCGAGACCGCATCGGCGAGGCGAATCAACTCACGACAGGCCTCACCAGCCGAGTTTTGGCTGAAAAAACGGGTGAAGAGTTGTTTCAAGCGACGATTGCACAGCGTCATTATTTCTCCGACCAAAACGTCACCCTGCCCAACGGCACGATAGACACCAACCGCAAATCTGATTTGCTGGTGTCCGCATCGGGTAAAGTCGGTAAAAACGTTTGGATAGACACATCTGCACAATATAATTTTGACAACAATCAACTCATGCGGGCCGATGGCTCGGTGCGCTGGCAACCTGCGCCTCGCAAGGTGCTCAACGTCGGCTACAGCCGCAATGAAGTGACGAGCACACCAACATCGACTGTTTATGCGTCGGCACAGTGGCCTGTGAAAGGCGTGCCGAATTTATACGGTGTGGGTCGTGTGAATTATGATGTGAAAAACCATCGCATTTCAGACGCCATGGTGGGTTGGGAGTACGCCAAGGACTGCTGGGTGTGGAGTGGTTTGGTCAAGCGCTCGATCAACACGAATGGTGTTTACAACAACTCGTACTATATTCAACTTGAGTTAAAAGGCTTGGCAGGCTTGGGCAACAACCCAACCGATCAGCTCAAAGACAACATCACAGGCTATCAAGCCGCTCGATTCATTGATGAGCCTGTTGATGCGGTAACTCCTTGATTTTTTTGTATGAACTTGATGGTTTCTCCCGTGTTTTAGAGAAGATGCTCAACCAAAATGCTCTGAGCGGTCAACCAAAAAAATTCTAATGTATTATGGGTGCATGGTTTAAACAAATGCCCAAAAGTTTAAACACACAGGCAATTCGCCTAATTTTTAAAAGGAAATTCTAAAAATGAGTCAACTGTTAAAACGTTTGTTAATGATCGCCTTAATGTCGCCCATGCTTGCTTTCGCGCAAATGCCTGTCGATAAAGTCATCGCCACAGTCGCAGGCGAGCCCGTCACACAACAAGAAGTGCTCGATCGAGCAAAAGTCAGTATGCAAGTTTGGGACCAAGAAGCCAGTGCAATTAAAGCCGATAAAAACGCACCTGCTGCGTTAAAAAATCAAAAAAAACCAAGTGCCGCACAATTTCAAGAAGCAGCACTCAATGAGGTTTTGCAAGAACGTATTTTGCTCAATCAGGCAAAAAACTCAGGCATCAGCCTGAATCAAAATGATGTGGACAAGCAAATTGAAAACGTGGCGAAAAGCAATGGCCTCTCAGCTGTTGATTTTAAAGCGTGGGTCGTCAAGCAAGGTGGCGAAAAAGGTTGGGCCAACTACCAACGCGACATGGGCAATGAACTCATCATCGCCAAACTACTGGCCAAAGAGGTCGATGACAAAGTCACAGTGTCTGAAGCTGAAATCACCGAAATGCTCAAAGATGCGCCCAAAAGCATTCCAGTCGCAGTGACAGAACACATCTATGTCGAAGGCACGGGTGCAAAATCTCAAGCCAAAATCAATGCCGCCAAAGCACGTTTGACGAAAGGCGAATCTTTTAGCACCGTCGCTGCAGCCGTGTCTGAGTCGCCAGATAAAGGTGCAGAAAAATTAGAATTGCCAACCAACGATCCAACGATGGACCCAGCCGTTAAAAAAGAAGTCACCACGCAAACCATTGGCAGTATTGGTAATGTGGTTAAATCGAAAAATGGCTTTTATTTGTTCAATGTGCTTGAGCGAAAAGAAAAACCGATTGTTGAAAGCGAACAACGTCAATTGGCGCGCGAGCTGATTAAAGCCAATAAAATTGGGCCTGCACAACAGGCATGGCTGGAGTCTACATTTAATAGCAACCAATCATCGGTGGTCATGAAATAATACTTGACTGAGCATCATCAACCATTAAAAACCGCCGTTACTGAACGGCGGTTTTTAATGGATAACGCGCACACAAGCACAGGCCCATGAGCTAAAATGCAGTATGTCCCCCATCACCTCACCCCACACCCCGATTGTCATCACGACAGGCGAGCCAGCAGGCATCGGCGCCGAAGTGTCACTGCGCGCTGCGCTACAGTGGCAGCGTGCGCACACCACACCGTTGGTGTTGCTTGGTGATATTGAGCTTCTGCGTCAAACGGCTTCTGACATGGGGCTGAATGTCTGCTTCGTGCACGAAATGGATGCTGTTGTGGGTTTTGACCATGGTGTTGAGGTATTGTGCGTGCACCACACACCGCTGATGGTGCCCGCAGTGGCGGGTGTTTTGGCGTTGGCGAACGCGCCATACGTTTTGCAACTGCTCGATGCGGCCATGACCGGCATCGCTCGAGGCGAGTACGCCGCCATGGTCACAGCACCCGTTCAAAAAAGCATCATCAACGATGCAGGCATCGCCTTCACAGGTCACACCGAGTATTTGGCAGCGAAAACCCACACCGAAAAAGTCGTGATGATGCTGGCAGGTGGCGGTATGCGCGTCGCGCTGGCCAGCACACACATTGCCTTGCGACAAGTCGCGGACGCCATCACAGTGGCGTCACTCACCCGCACGATTCAAATCATTTTGGATGACTTGAAAAATAAATTTGGGATTGAAAGGCCACGCCTGCTGGTCACTGGCTTGAACCCGCACGCAGGCGAGGGCGGTCACATGGGCACAGAAGAAATCGATGTGATTGCGCCGGTGATAGAGCAATTTAAAAAAAATGGCCATGACGTGCGTGGGCCGTATCCTGCGGACACTTTGTTTCAGCCGCGTTATTTGGACGATGCCGATGCGGTGCTTGCGATG
>CALMCK010000004.1 GCA_937862845.1 uncultured Burkholderiaceae bacterium
TCATCACTTTGTTTCCAGAAATGTTCACCTCTCTCACCGAGCAAGGTGTGGTCAGTCGTGCATTTAAATCAGGTGCGGTTGATTTGGCCTTTTGGAATCCGCGCGAATTCACAACGAATGCGCACAAAACCGTGGACGATCGCCCCTACGGCGGCGGTCCCGGCATGGTCATGATGGCGCCACCGTTGGCCGCGGCGATTCGTGCGGCACGTGTGCGGCAAATCGAGGCGGGTTGTGTGCCGCATGTCATCTATATGTCTCCGCAAGGGACTCGCTTGACGCAAGATTGGATTGGCGATGTGCTGCCGAGGGTCCAAACTGAAACGGCTGATCATCCGCCGAGAGGGCTGATTGTGCTGTGTGGGCGCTACGAAGCGGTTGATGAGCGATTGTTTGATTTAAAGTTGATAGACGAAGAGTTGAGTGTGGGTGATGTGGTGGTGTCGGGTGGTGAGTTGCCCGCCATGCTCATGCTCGATGCACTGCTTCGCTGTGTCTCGGGGGTTCTGAATGATGTGCAGTCAGCACAGCAAGACTCGTTTTCAGATGGTCTGCTCGACTGTGCGCATTACACACGCCCCGAAATATTTGAAGGTTTGTCGACGCCAGACGTGCTTTTGTCAGGAAACCATGCTAAAATAGCCGTCTTTCGTCGAGAGCAACAATTGATGGTGACGTGCCATAAACGCCCTGATTTAATCGAGGCGGCACGTGCCAAAGGTCTGTTGAGCGCGGCGGACGAAAAATTTTTAATGGGCCGTCAATCAACAACGGTCAATTAATTAAGGCGCAGACATTGTCTGCTGATAGAACCCCATCCTCTGCCTGTCTACAATAAAAACCGACAACGCACGATGGTTACGGAGTAAAACATGAACTTGATTCAAATTTTAGAGCAAGAAGAAATCGCTCGTTTAGGCACCAACCATTCTGAATTCGCACCTGGTGACACTGTTGTTGTCAATGTGAACATCGTCGAAGGCGCACGTAAACGTGTGCAGGCTTTTGAAGGCGTGGTTATTGCCAAACGCAATCGCGGCTTGAACTCTTCATTCATCGTGCGTAAAATCTCTTCTGGCGTGGGCGTTGAACGCACATTCCAACTGCATTCATCACGTATTGCAAGCATCGAAGTGAAACGCCGTGGCGATGTTCGTCGTGCAAAACTGTACTACCTGCGCGATCGCTCTGGTAAGTCTGCGCGTATTAAAGAAAAATTGCCAGCACGCAAAATTAAAGGCACGCCAGCAGCTTAAGCGGATGCTTTTACTCATGCTATTGAGTGCAGCACAAAAAGCGCAGCCGTTTACGGTTGCGTTTTTTTATTGAAAAAAATTATGAAACTGCCTTTGTTCAATCCGCGCGAAGTACCCAGCATAGCCCTGAGTTCTCTGGCTGTGGGTGCCGTATTGCCCGCACATGCTTTGAGTGTGGGTTTCATAAAGGCGGCGTTGGCACGGCAAGGCCAGAGCCATGCCAAGTTGTCGAGTCATTGGATAAACACATCATTGCTGCGCAGTGATGTGTCTTCTGTCGAGCCTTACCGAACAGCGGCGGTTTTGGTTTTACTGATTGAAAACGGTGATGATATCGACGTTGTGCTCACTGTTCGTGCCAGCCATCTGCGCCACCATGCGGGGCAAATCAGTTTTGTCGGCGGTGCGCTCGAGCTCGGCGAGACCGCTCTGCAGGCGGCTTTGCGCGAAGCGATGGAAGAAGTTGGTTTTGATAATGCTGGGCTTCATGTGCTGGGCGAATTGCCGATTTATCACACGATAACAGGCTTTGCGATCACACCCATTGTTGCGAGTATGACGGCGGTGCAGTGGCGCGAGCAAAATATTGTCATCGATGAGCAGGAAGTGGATCATATGTTCACAGTGCCGCTGTCCGTGTTGCTCAATCACAGCGTCATACAGGTGCATGATTACACCTGGGAAAATCAAACGCGACAATACTACAGCGTCACCCATGAGGGTTATTTTATTTGGGGTGCAAGCATGGCGATTTTACGCAATCTCGATATGTTGTTGCATGCGTGCATCGGCATAGACGAATAATCAACATTATGGGCAAGCCAAGCGTTCAAACCCATGCGCTTTGCGCTACAATACGCCTATCTAAATTCACATGATTAACAGGGACCCATCATGAGCCTCATCGCCATCCTCGGAGCACTGCTGCTGGAGCAAATTTTTCCATTGAGCAGCTACACCAAACTTCGCTTGTCATTGCGCAATGGCATCGACTTTGTTGAGCGCGCCTTGGCGTCAGATGAGGCCAAGCCTTGGCAGATTTTTTGGTTTGTTACGTTGGTGGGCAGCTTGCTGGCGGGCTTGTTGGGTTTGATTTTCACTCAGCTCAATGATTTGCTGGGTTTGATTTTCACCATGCTTGTGTTGTATCTCACACTTGGTATTCGTCAGTTCAGCCATTTTTTCACCAAAATCCGCACAGCACTCAATGCCAATCGGGGTGATATCGCACGCGATGAGCTCGCCGCATGGCTGCATGAGGAAGCCGAGATTACGGGTTACCGTGGGCATGTGGTGACATCGCGCTTGTCTGATACTGAGCTGATTCGTCAATCAATCGAGCTTGCGCTGCTCTCAAGCTTGCGTTATGTGTTTGGCGGTTTGTTTTGGTTTTTGGTGTTTGCCATCATCGGCCTCGGACCTGCGGGTGTGGTGTTTTATCGTTTGGCGGACTTGGTGTCGCGCCGTTGGATTTTGCGCGCCGAGGGCAAGCGAGATGCTTATACGCGGTATGCCAGTAAAATGATGAACTGGATTGAGTATCTGCCCGCTCGCTGTGCAGCAATGATTTATGCGCTGGTGGGAAACTTCGAAGATGCCATGCACTGCTGGCGCAAACAGGCGCAAAAATTGCGCGGCTTGGGTGAG
>CALMCK010000005.1 GCA_937862845.1 uncultured Burkholderiaceae bacterium
TAGCTGCTTCAACTGCTGCGCCTGCAACTGCTTTGGCTTTGTCAGCCACTTCAGCTGTTGCTTTAGTTGCATCTTTAGCCACTTCAGTTGTAGCTTTAGTTGCATCTTTAGCCATTTCAGTTGTTGCTGTCGCTGTGTCTTTTACCGCTTCAGTCACAGGGGCAACCACTGCGTCAACTGGTTTTTTCTCTTCAGTTTTAGAGCAAGCAGCCAAAACACCCACTGCAACCAACAATGATACCAATGATAATTTTTTCATGTTCTTACCTATAAAGATTAAATTGTGTCGTGTCGCCAGCAACCACGCGAGCAATCCACGCCACGAGCGGATTATATACAGGTTTTTTGTGCAGCGTGTCAAATTTCATTTAAATTTAACACACGGCCTTGATAAATAAGGTTAATAATTCATCATAAATGCAACACTACGTAACATTTAACCACCCCTGACCATGCCAATCATGCAACAGCTGCCAACGCGCATCATTCATATATGCCAAATCTGAAGTACGCGCATCCGCCAAACTTGCTAAAAATTTCGCATCGGCGCCATCGGCAATCAAGTGCTCGCCATTGATAAATACCCATGGCGCGTGGTACAACATGCGTGTGCCTGCGTTGAGCACGACGCCATTGGCCAGCGCTTGCTTTTTAAACGCAGCCAGCGTCAATGGCTTTTCGCACTCAAACCACACCGACCCTTTGGGCTCGGTCAAGTAGCAGCCCAGGCATTCCGCCACCCAGCTTTTGTCCCATTTGAGCGTTTGCAGTTTTTGATAAACATCATTGACCATGACATCGGACAAATGCGCGGGTGTGGTTTGATACTTTAAGCCCGCATCGCTGTAACGCCCTTCTATGTCCACATTGTCCTCAACGAAATTGAGCAACGCCACGCCCAGCTCACGGTAAGTCGGCGCACGAAAACCAATTGAGTAAGTCATGCAATCACCCACAGCCACGCCATCGTGGGCGTACTGTGGCGGCAGATACAGCATGTCGCCAGGATTTAAAACGAACTCTTCAGTGGCTGTGAAATTTTGCAAAATTTTTACAGGCACATCCGGCACAATCGATAAATCACTTTCTTGGCCGATGGACCAATGCCGTTGGCCATGCGCTTGTAACAAAAATACATCATACGAGTCATAGTGTGGGCCAACACCGCCACCGTCCGTGGCAAAGCTAATCATCAAATCATCGAGTCGTGCATCAGGGATGAAGCGAAACAATTGCAGCAATGCATGGCCATGCGCATCGATTAAATCCGCGCCTTGTACCAAAGCGGTCCATGCTTTTTGTTTGCGTTTGGGTAATTTGCTTTTGGTCAGCGGCCCGTGCGTCACTTGCCAGCCATCGTTTTGGGCAATCACTCGGGTTTCAATGTTTTCATCTTGCAACGCATTCATCGCATCATCGGGCGTGAAAAACGCTTTAAACTCAGGCAGCGCATTGCGGATGAGCAACGGCTTTTTATGCCAGTACTCTTTCAAAAAAGTCTGCACCGTCATACCACCCAGCGGCACAGGCAGCCCGTTGAACATCAACGCATCTTCATTAAAACTCGCAAAATCGCGCCACAGCGCTGTTTTTTTAGCTTTTGTCATCTTTGCATCTTTCATCATTGAACAATGCGACATTGTAAAGCACGTTTGCGTTTATAATAACGCCACTTTATTTCCCCACCTTCAATCACCAAAGGAATCCACATGAAAGTCGCAAAAAACACCGTCGTCACACTGAGCATGAGCGTGACAGACGCACAAAACAACTTTATCGAACAAACCTCAGGCGAAGGCTTCACTTACTTACATGGCGGCTACGATGACTTTTTTCCAAAAATCGAAGAAGCGCTCGAAGGTCAAGAAGTCGGCTTTGAAACATTGGTCGCACTCGAACCAGACGACGCTTTTGGCGAATACGATGCCGAATTCGTTCGCGTCGAAGCACGCTCATTGTTTCCAGCTGACATCGAAGCGGGCATGATGTTTGAAGGTCTTCCTGAAGGTTCGGAAGATGAAGACGACGCAGAGTTTTTCACCATCACCGACATCGAAGGCGACAAAGTCGTGCTCGATGGCAATCACCCACTCGCGGGCATGGCACTGCGCTGCACGGTCAAAGTCACCGAAGTACGTGAGGCGACCGCCGAAGAAATCGAACACCAGCATGTCCACGGTGACGACGGTCACCACGACCATGACCATGACACGGTTCATTGATATTGTCTGCCGACTGTCCGATATTTAAATAGTCAGACAGTCATCATTTCATATCTAAAAAAATACCGCGAGCCTTGTGCCTCGCGGTATTTTTTTTGTGTTAACAAACGAATAATCAAGCGAATGATCAAACAAGTGATGCATGGCGCATCAACGCATCAACGCATCAACGCATCAAACCAAAGTGCCCCACAAATCATATTCATCAGACGCATGGATTTTCACATCGACAAACTCGCCTGCCTTGAGCGGCGTCTCTGTGTAGTCGATGTACACCGCGCCGTCGATTTCGGGTGCGTCCGCCATCGAGCGGGCGATGGCACCATCCTCATCCACTTCATCAATCAACACGGTTTGCACACTGCCGACTTTTTGTGCCAGTCGTGCGGTGCTGATGCCTTGTTGTTTTTCCATGAAGCGTGCGGTGCGTTCCTCACGCACCTCATCGGGCAATGCGCCTTCGATTTGGTTCGCCACAGCGCCTTCCACAGATGAGTATGCGAAACAACCGACACGATCGAGTTGCGCCTCATCGAGGAAGTCGAGCAAGTACTGGAACTCTTCCTCAGTCTCAGACGGAAAGCCCGCGATGAAAGTCGAGCGTATCGTCAAATCAGGACACGCAGCGCGCCATGCTTGAATGCGCTCGAGGACTTTTTCTGAGCTCGCAGGTCGCTTCATCGCTTTGAGCACACGCGGATGGGCGTGTTGAAACGGCACATCCAGATAGGGCAACACGCGACCATGACCATTCACCGCCGTTTGGTTCATCAGCTCAATCACATTGTCCACATGCGGATACGGATACACGTAATGCAAACGCACCCATGCGCCGAGTTGCGCGAGCTCGCCGACCAACTCCTGCATATGGGTTTTCACGGGACGACCATTGACAAACCCTGTGCGGAATTTCACATCGACGCCATAAGCGCTGGTGTCTTGTGAGACCACCAGCAGCTCTTTCACGCCCGACTGCACCAGCTTCTCCGCTTCTTTAATCACATCGCCAATCGGCCGCGAAACGAGGTCGCCGCGCATCGACGGGATGATGCAAAACGTGCAGCGGTGGTTACAGCCTTCAGAAATTTTAAGATAGGCATAGTGACTCGGCGTGAGCTTAATCCCCTGCGGCGGCAACAAATCAATGAACGGCTCATGCGGACGCGGCAGATTAAAATGAATCAAATCGAGCACCTCATTGCTCGCGTGTGGCCCCGTGACGCCCAACACTTTCGGATGCAATTTCTGCACCATGTTTTCACCACTGGCATCCGTGCGCGCGCCGAGACAGCCCGTCACCACCACTTTACCGTTTTCATTCAATGCCTCGCCAATCGCATCAAGCGACTCCTGCACCGCACTGTCAATGAAACCGCAGGTGTTCACCACCACCAAATCGGCATCCTCATACGACGGCGAAATCGCATAGCCCTCGGTGCGCAGCTTGGTCAAAATGTCTTCGGAATCGACCAAGGCTTTGGGGCAACCGAGTGAAACAAAGCCGATTTTGGGTTCTTTATTGGGGTTGATTTGAGTCATGACTTCTCTTTAAATTAGGTATGAAAATTACTTAGCGGGCATTTTACCACTTGCCACCCGTCCCACGAGAAAAATTCCGAGGATGACCAGTGCTGTGCCCATCATTTGTGTCAGCGTAATCGGTTCACCCAAAAACACATAGCCCAAGCCCACAGTCGAGACTGGACCCAACATACCGACCTGCGAGACGAGCGGCGAGCCCAGTCGATTCACAGCGAGCATGGTCAACAGAACTGGCGCAACCGTGCACAGCAGCGCATTCACCACCGAGTAACCGTACACCAATGGCGACTGTTCGGCCAAACCGCCTGCGCCGCGCACCACCACATAATGCCCCAAACACAGTACCGTCGAGACCACCATCGCATACGCGACCAGACGCATCGCACCGAGTCGCTTGACCAGCTCACCCGTCATCAATAGATAAGCCGCATAGGCCGCCGCACTGGCAAACACCAGCGTCGAGCCCAGAGGCACGTTTGAGCCACCAACACCGAGCTCGTGCCAAAAAACCAAAGCAATTCCGACATACGCCAGCGCCATCGCCAACCACTGCTTGGCATCAATGTCGCGCTTGAACACGAATTTAGAAAAAACCAACACCATCGACGGTGTGAGAAACAGGATCAAACGCTCCAGTCCAACCGTGATGTGCTCAAGCCCCATGAAATCAAACAAGCTCGCCAAATAGTAGCCAAACACACCCACCACACACACCTGCAAAAACTCACGACCAGTCATCTGATAAGGCTGCGTGCGCCGTGCCCACCAGCCGATGCCGATAAAAAACGGTAGGGCAAAAATCATGCGCAAGGTCAACACGTCCAAGAAGTCAGCGCCCTCTCGGTACATGAGCTTGGCGAAAATCGCTTTGGCAGAAAAAAACAACGCGCCAAAAATCGCCCATATCAGAGCGACTTGACGTTGTTTGGTGGTGAATATGTGGGTGTCCGACATACATTATCTTTATAGTGAGTTATCCAAGCATGCTAACACAACGATGACCAACGGGTGGCGCGAGCCACGCATGCGCTGCGCCCATCATATAAAAACCCCGTGAGTTGCACGGGGTTTCGGAGATTAAATCAATTACTCAATCACGGCATCATTCGTTTAAACACATTGTCCTTGTGCAAGAACAAGTGCACCACACCACCAAGCAAGTGCAATACAATCAATGCGACAAATATGTTTGCGCCTGTTTCATGCATG
>CALMCK010000006.1 GCA_937862845.1 uncultured Burkholderiaceae bacterium
CTTATGATTTCGTTGAACTGCGGTTATCATCGCATGAATCCGTGCTAAAGTGCAGGATTAGGGGCTTTCTGATGCCTCACCGAATCGAGCTGTTAAAAATGAACCCCATAGAATCCATTTGGCAAAACGCCAGTACCCAACAATACCCACAAGGCGCGCTGTACATCGTCGCGACGCCGATAGGAAATCTGGCTGACATCACGGTGCGTGCGCTGTGTGTGCTCAATCTGGTCGATGCGATTGCTTGCGAGGACACGCGCCACAGCAAACCGCTGTTGTCTCAATACGGCATCAGCAAACCGCTCATCGCGGTGCATGACCACAATGAGTCCAACATCGCCGAGAGCCTTATCACGCGTTTACAAGGTGGTGAGCGCATTGCCCTCATCACCGATGCGGGCACGCCGGCCATCTCAGACCCAGGTTCGCGCGTGGTCGCTGCGGCGCATGCTGCGGGTGTGCGGGTTGTGCCGATTGCGGGGGTGAGTGCGGTGGTGACGGCGATGTCGGCGGCTGGGTTGGATGGTGGATTTCACTTCCATGGTTTTTTACCCAATAAATCCGCCGCTCGTGCACAGACATTGAGTGAGTTGGCGGTCATCGAGAGCAACATCGTTTTTTATGAAGCGCCGCACCGCTTGCACGACACCATTGCTGCGCTGGCGGCACAGTTTGCGGACCGTTCTTTGACGGTTTGTAAAGAATTGACCAAACTCCATGAAGCCGTGATTCACCTCGAACTGGCGCAGGCAGAGGCTTGGTTGGCCAACGCAGTCGAGCCGCGCGGCGAATATGCGCTGGTGCTGTCAAAGCCCGTCGCGCAAATCAGTGAGAATGTGCCGGAGTGGGTGCCAACCTTGCAGGTGTTGCTGGCCGAGTTGCCGCTCAAGCAAGCCGTGGCGCTGACCGTGCAACTCTCGGGCGCGGCGAAAAACGACATCTATACCAAGGCGCTGGCGCTCAAAAACGCTTGACACACGCTTTGGCGAATACTGTGTTCGCATTTAAATCTCGGCCACATGGTGGCCCATTTATGAACAAAAAATATCTTCTGTGTTTTCTCGGTCTTTACCTGCCGCACGTCTAATCCCTTTGGCGGGTGTTTATTTTTTCTTATCGATGTAAAATCATAACAACTGAGATTGGA
This sequence comes from uncultured Burkholderiaceae bacterium, assembly GCA_937862845.1. Taxonomy (GTDB): domain Bacteria; phylum Pseudomonadota; class Gammaproteobacteria; order Burkholderiales; family Burkholderiaceae; genus Hydromonas. The sequence goes on from CALMCK010000006.1 coordinate 1,148, forward strand.
TGAGCCATGCACGCTGACACATTAACCGACCGATTTGGCCGCAGCATTGATTACCTTCGAGTATCCGTGACGGATCGTTGCGACTTGCGTTGCTCATACTGCATGCCGCGCGGTTTTCGCGGCTTCGAGGAGCCCGCCGATTGGTTGACTTTCGCCGAGGTGCAGCGCGTCGTCGCAGCGTTTGCGCGCATGGGCACGCGGCGGATTCGATTGACAGGTGGTGAGCCGTTGTTGCGTAAAAACTTATCGACGCTGGCGCAAAGCCTGTCGCAAATCGACGGCATCACGGATTTATCACTCTCCACCAACGCCACACAGCTCGCCACACATGCGTATGATTTGCGCCGCGCGGGCGTCTCTCGCATCAATGTGAGTTTGGACTCGCTGCGTGGCGAATGCGTGCGCAGCATCACGGGCAGCGACAGCCTCAAAAAAGTATTGCATGGTTTGCGCATGGCCAAACACGCAGGGTTTGAACAGATTAAAATCAACATGGTTTTGCTTGAACACATCAATGAGGCCGATGTCGATGAAATGTTGGCTTACTGTGTGGAGAATCAATTTATTTTGCGCTTGATCGAAACCATGCCCATGGGCGACTCGGCACGTGGCTCTGGCTTTGTATCGGCCCAACCGATTTTAGAGCGACTGATTGCGCAGTATCAATTGCAAGAAGCCGTGCCGCACAGCAAAAAACACGGCGGTGGCGGCCCTGCTCGCTACTGGCAAACCGCCGATGGCCTGAGCACTGTGGGCGTCATCACGCCGTTGTCTCAGCATTTTTGCGACAGCTGCAATCGCGTGCGTTTGTCTGTTGATGGCACGCTGTATTTGTGTTTGGGACAAGAAGCGCAGTTTGAATTGCGCCCAATGTTGCGCGCGGGCTGCACGGACGATGAGCTTGAGCTAGCGATTCGCCAAGCGATTGAGCTCAAACCAGAACAACATGACTTCAATGCACAACCCGAAAAAATCGTGCGGTTTATGTCGATGACGGGCGGTTGATGGATTTTGTGTTCGATTAAATTTAAAAAGCGCGTGCACCTGCACGCGTTTTTTATTTTTTTGGTCGAAACGCAGGCGCAAAATCCGCATCAGATTCAATCACCGCCCCGCCCATCAATTCAATGCAATACGGAATGGCGCTGAATATGCCATGCACCACGACAGCGTTGTCGGCATCGCGCACGCCAGACAGCGTTTCGGCGATGGATTTGGGTCGGCCTGGCAGGTTCACGATGAGGCTATTGCCACGAATCACAGCGGTCTGGCGCGACAGTATCGCTGTCGGCACATAGTGCAAACTGATTTGCCGCATTTGCTCACCGAACCCCATCATTTCGCGTTCTGACACGGCCAGTGTGGCCTCTGGTGTGACGTCGCGTGGTGCGGGTCCCGTGCCACCGGTGGTGAAAATCAATTCGCATGCCATCTCGTCTGACAGCTCAATCAAGGTCTGCTCAATGGTGATTTGATCATCGGGAATCAGGCGCTCAAACCACGTGATGGGGTTGCGGATCGCACGGCTGAGCCAGTCACGCAGGGCTGGAATGCCTTCGTCTTTGTAAATGCCTTGGCTGGCGCGGTCTGACGTGGCGATGAGACCAATGCGGATGGGGGGCAGGTTGGTGGATTGAGTGTCTGTGTTCATGTTTTTTTGCTCAAATAAATAGTGATGGGTTAACTGGGTTCATTAAAGTTCGCCGCAGATAATTGCTCGGGTGTGTTGATGTTTAAAAAATCATCAGAGATGAAGCCGTCCACAGCCTGTGCGCCTGCTCGTGTCAGCCAGTTTTTCAGGCTGCGCTCATCGCGCAGTGCGCACTGCTGCGCGATGGACAAATCCTCGAGGCGCAGCAGCGCACAGGCATAGTGTGCGCGTCCATCCGAACATGGATAAACGCTGGCTTGATGGCGCAGCGATTGCGTTAACAAACGCTGCGTTAAATCGCGGGGGATGAACGGCGTGTCGCAAGGCAATAGCTGTATGTGGGTCGCATCGCTGGGCACATAACCTGCGAAGCTGACCA
>CALMCK010000007.1 GCA_937862845.1 uncultured Burkholderiaceae bacterium
AACATGCCGTAGGCGATGGTTTGGGCGTAGACGTCGGCGAATTCGGCGGGGCTGATGTCTTCCATCAAACCCTTTTTGAATTGGTTGTAACTGCTGGTGAGCTTGGAGTGCTCGCCTATTTCGATGTTAAGGTGAAGGGCTTTGTTGATGGAGTCGGCGAGTTGCTTGGCACGTGCGGCCATCATGGTGGCGAGGGTTTCTGGGCTTTTGATGGTTTGGCTGGTGCGCTCGGCAAAGGCGGTGATTTCGCTGGTGAATGCGTCAAAATGCTCTGGGCGTGCGGTGATTTTGCCGTCAATCAGCTCTGCCAGACAAATGCTGTGCGTCAATATGCCGTCGCGGTAAAAATGAAAGTCGAGGTAGTCGGTGAATATGATGTTGGCGAGCGCGGTTTTGTAGCGGTCAAATTGCTCTTTGTTGCCAGTTTTTTTCTCGCCTTTGAGGTCTTTGTCGCCGATGTCTTTGGCTTCGATGTAGCCGACGGCGATGCCCTTGTTGTCGGTCAACACGTAGTCTGGTGCGCCGCAGTTGATGCGGCGTGGCTCGTTGGTGGTTTCGATGTGCGGCAGCAGTTCGCGCAACAGTTGCGTTAAATCGCCACGGTAGGTGTGCTCGGTGGCGTTGCCTTTTTGGTGGGCGGCTTGGGTACGGGCGAGGTATTGGCTGATGTGGTGGGTGCTTGTGTCGCTCATGCGTGCTCCGTGGGTTTGTATATTTTGGCTTGGCTGCATATTACGCTGCGCTGCACGATGCGTCAAACGATGGTTTGCTCGGCTTGACCGTATTTTATAACCGTACTCTGCCGTCAAACCGTTATAATGGCGTTTGTTTTTTCACCCATACTATAGAACGCCGCACCATGACGCAAACCATCACCCCTTACGCCCCGCGCGCCCTCGAAATCAACATCCAAGCCGCTTGGACAGCCGCTGACGTGTACACCGTCACGGAGAGCAACGATAAGCCGAAGTTTTATGCTTGTTCGATGTTGCCGTATCCATCGGGCAAATTGCACATGGGCCATGTGCGCAATTACACCATCAACGATGTGATGGCGCGCCAGCTGCGCATGAAGGGCTTTAATGTCCTGATGCCGATGGGCTGGGATGCGTTCGGCATGCCTGCGGAAAACGCGGCGATGAACCACAATGTGCCGCCAGCGCAATGGACCTATGACAACATCGCGTACATGAAGCAGCAGATGCAGGCGATGGGCTTGGCGATTGATTGGTCGCGCGAGTTTGCGACGTGTCAGCCTGAGTATTACAAATGGAATCAGTGGTTTTTCTTGCAGATGCTGGAGAAAGGCATTGCGTATCGCAAAACCCAAGTGGTGAACTGGGACCCGATTGACCAAACAGTTTTGGCGAATGAGCAAGTCATCGACGGGCGCGGCTGGCGCAGCGGTGCATTGGTCGAGAAGCGCGAAATCCCAGGGTATTATCTGAACATCTCCAAGCCTGAATACGCGGAAGAGCTGCTCAATGATTTGGATGATTTGGCGTGGCCAGAGCGCGTGAAACTCATGCAAAAAAACTGGATTGGCAAAAGCGTCGGCGTGCGTTTTGCATTCACACATGAAATTGCGGATGCGAGCGGCGCGTTGATTGACGGTGGCAAAATGCATGTATTCACCACTCGCGCCGACACCATCATGGGCGTGACGTTTTGCGCGGTGGCTGCCGAGCATCCTTTGGCGACGCATGCGGCTGTGGGCAATCCCGAATTAAAAACATTCATCGAGAAGTGCAAACTCGGCAGTGTGATGGAAGCCGACATGGCGACCATGGAAAAAGAAGGCATGAACACAGGCCTGCAAGTCACGCATCCGTTGACGGGTGAAGCTGTGGATGTGTGGGTCGGCAACTATGTGCTGATGACCTACGGTGACGGCGCGGTGATGGGCGTGCCTGCGCACGATGAGCGCGACTTTGCGTTTGCGCTGAAATACGATTTGCCGATTAAGCAAGTCGTCTCGGTCGGTGACCATGCGTTTGATGACACCACGTGGCACGACTGGTATGCCGACAAAGAAAACGGCGTGTGCATTCACAGCGCTGCATACGATGGTTTGAATTTCAAAGACGCCGTGGCAAAAATCGCCGCAGACCTAGCCACCAAAAACCTCGGCGAACTCAAAACCACCTACCGCTTGCGCGACTGGGGCATTTCGCGCCAGCGCTACTGGGGCACACCGATTCCGCTGATTCATTGCGAAGCGTGCGGCGTCGTGCCTGTGCCCGAAGCCGATTTGCCAGTCGTTTTGCCCGAAGACTGCATCCCCGACGGCAGTGGCAATCCCCTGAACAAACGCGAGGATTTCCTCAACGTCGCTTGCCCAAAATGCGCTGCGCCCGCGCGCCGCGAGACCGACACGATGGACACATTCATCGACTCGTCGTGGTATTACATGCGCTACACCTGCCCGAGCTCTGACAAAATGGTGGACAAGCGCAATGACTACTGGATGCCGATGGACCAGTACATCGGCGGTATCGAACACGCGATTTTGCATTTACTCTACGCGCGCTTTTGGACCAAAGTCATGCGCGACATGGGTCTGGTTCAATTCAACGAGCCGTTTAAAAACCTGCTCACGCAAGGCATGGTTTTAAACGAAACCTACTATCGCGAAAAAGACAACGGCCAAAAAGCATGGTTCAATCCCGCTGACGTGCAAGTCGAGACCGACGACAAAGGTCGCCCAGTTTCAGCCAAGTTAATTTCCGATGGCGAAAT
>CALMCK010000008.1 GCA_937862845.1 uncultured Burkholderiaceae bacterium
CACACTGCCGCGCATGGACAAAACCAGCAAAAACAGCGTCTGGTTCAAGCAGCTCTCACAGCACGCCACCCCCATCGACATCGGCACCATCGGCGTGGCGCAGCTGCCACGCTGGTTGTCCGAGCGACTCAAGCAACAAAACCAAAGCGCCAGTCCTGCCGCATTGCAGCTCATGGCACAGCAGTTTGAAGGCAATCTGGTTGCCGCACATCAAGAAATTTTAAAGCTCGCTTTGCTGTTTCCAGAGGGTCTCATCAGCGACGACGACATTCGCAACAGCATTTTTAATGTCGCACGCTACGATGTTTTTTCATTGTCCGAGTCTTTGCTCACCGGTGATGTCGCCCGCGTCTGTCGCATGATAGAAGGCTTGCAAGCCGAAGGCGAATCCATCGTGCTCGTGCTCTGGTCGCTCACCGAAGACGTGCGCGCCATGACACGACTCAAATCAGACATGGACAATGGCGGCCACCTGCCCAGCCTCATGCGCGAACAACGCATCTGGGGCCCACGCGAAAAGCTCATGCCCAATGCATTGCGCGCCTTGAGCAGCACTTTTCTCAAAAACGCCCTGCAACGCACCGCTGACCTCGACCGCATGGCGAAAGGGTTGAGCAAAGGCAACCCATGGGAAGCCACACTGCAGCTCGCCAGTCAAATCGCACTGCGCATTTCTAAAACCACAGCAAAATAAAATCGGGCCGAAGCCCGATTTTATTTTGCTGACCCGCCGCAACACACTCTGTGCTTCGCGGGTGATGGTTCACCATGACGAGCGTTTAAAACTCCTCATACAGCGGCAGCGTCAAAAACTCGATGAAGTCATCGCGTGTGCTCATGTCTTCAAAAATCGCGGCGGCTTTGGCAACCGTGTCCAGACCTTTGAGCGCGTCAGTCACTTTCACAGTTTCCTCGGCAACCATGCCGCGCACCATGTCGGCGGTGACTTTGCGGCCATCGTCGAGCACGCCTTTGTCTGAACGAATCCATTGCCAAATTTGCGAGCGCGAGATTTCAGCGGTGGCGGCGTCTTCCATTAAGTTGTGAATCGGCACGCAGCCATTGCCAGCAAGCCATGCGGCAAGGTAGTGAATGCCGACATTGATGTTGTTGCGCACGCCTTGTTCGGTGATGGGCGCTTCGGGTTTGAAGTCGAGCAAATCAGCAGCGGCGACTTGCACATCATCGCGTTGACGCTCAAACTGATTGGGCTTGTCGCCCAGCACTTTGACGAACTCTGCCATCGCGACATCGACCAAACCAGGATGCGCCACCCAGCCACCATCGTAGCCATCGTTCGCATCGCGGGTTTTGTCGTTGCGAATGCCTGCGAACGCGCGTTCATTTGCCTCGACATCGGTTTTGCTTGGAATCAATGCACTCATGCCGCCCATCGCGGGTGCGCCGCGCTTGTGGCAGGTTTTCACCAACAACAAAGCATAAGCGCGCATGAATGGTGCGGTCATGGTGACTTGCGAGCGGTCGGCAAGGCAGAAATCTTTGTCGTTTTTGAATTTTTTAATGCATGAAAAAATATAATCCCAGCGGCCTGCATTCAAACCCGCGCTGTGCTCACGCAACTCGTACAAAATCTCGTCCATCTCAAATGCCGCGACAATGGTTTCAATCAACACCGTTGCTTTAATCGTGCCCTGCGGAATACCGAGCAAGTCTTGCGCCATGACAAATGCGTCATTCCACAAGCGCGCTTCAAGATGCGATTCCATTTTTGGCAGATAAAAATACGGGCCCGCGCCACGCGCGAGCAGCTCGCGTGCATTGTGAAAAAAGAACAAACCGAAGTCAAACAAACCGCCCGACATGCGTTCGCCATCGACCAGCACATGCTTTTCGTCCAAATGCCAACCGCGTGGACGCACCAGCAAAGTCGCGGTTTTGTCGTTTAAGGCGTATGATTTGCCGTTGGTTTCAAAATCGACTTGGCGGCGAATCGCATCATACAAATTGATTTGCCCCTGAACTTGATTCGCCCAGCTCGGCGAGTTTGAATCCTCAAAGTCAGACATGTACGCATCCGCACCCGAGTTCATCGCATTGATAATCATTTTGCGTTCAACAGGTCCTGTGATTTCCACACGACGGCATTGCAATGCAGCAGGAATCGCCGCCACGCGCCAATCGCCCGCACGCACTGACGCAGTGTCCGCCAAAAAGTCTGGGCGCTCACCTGCGTCCATGCGCTCGGCACGCGCCACGCGCAGGGCCAACAACTCACGGCGACGCGGCGCAAAAGCGCGGTGCAGCTGGGCAATGAAACTCAAAGCCTCAAAACTTAAAATCTGTGCAAACTCAGTGGTCACAGGCGCAGAAATCTGCATACCTGCTGGGATGGCGATGGACATAAGACACTCCTCAATGGTTAAAAATTTGCTTGTATTATGTCTTACATAAGAGTTGAAATCAAGCAAAACCCCTAGAAAATTGTGCAGCGCAGCTCAAACCCACGCCATCGCACAACCATCAACCGTATTGTAACAACGTCATAAAAAAACCACGCCAATCGGCGTGGTTGAAAAGGGGAAGTTGCCTTCCCACAGCAGTAAACTTTTCATGAAACACAACGCACTGTAACGAGCCATTGTGGATACTTAATGCATGCATTGCCCGCGTCAAAGCTTTGGTGAATTCCTTAAAAAACCACTGGACACCCGAGCAGCCCCTCTGAACAAGCGCAAAAAAACCGCTCGACACCGAGCGGTTCATCCACGCAAATCCACAGTCCATACTAAACACCGCAAACCGAACAATCCATCCGCCGCGACAACCCGACCCGGTGCCACTGCATCGTCCGCGCATCCAGCGTCAATAGCTGCCCCACCAGTGCCGGCATACCCAGCAACACATTCAACGCTTGAGCGGCCTGCATCGCGCCGATGATGCCGACCAGCGGGGCAAACACGCCCAGCGTGGCGCAAGCCTCATCCGCAAACACCGTGTCGGGCGCAAACAAACACGCGTAGCACGGCGAGTCTGCATCGCGCGCATCGTACACACTGAGCTGCCCATCGAAGCGAATCGCAGCACCCGACACCAGCGGCGTTTTTTGCTGCACGCACACACGGTTAATCAGCTGGCGCGTGGCGAAGTTGTCCGAGCAATCAAGCACCACATCTGCCCGCGCTATCAAATCTGTGAGTTCACTCAGCATAGATGTGCCCACACGTTTATTTACCGCATGCACGCACACATCAGGGTTGACAGCATGCAACGCGCGTTGAGCAGACGCAACCTTACTCATGCCAAGCGTCTGCGTGCTGTGAATGATTTGTCGTTGCAGATTCGACAGCTCCACCACATCATCGTCCACCAAAGTGATTTGGCCGACCCCACTGGCCGCCAAATACAAGGCAGCAGGCGCACCCAAACCACCCGCGCCAATGATAAGTACGTGCGCATCAAATAGTTTTTCCACCCCTTCAATGTCGATTTCGGGCAGAGCGATGTGGCGCGCATGGCGCAGGAGTTGGTTGTCATTCATGCGGGCTATTTTAATGCGCTTTACATAAAACACCAAGCGGCGCATCGAAATTACTTTTCTCAAACATTGAGCCCCTTAAACTGCGCTAAAATACGCCACCAACAACCCTCCAACAAAAACATTATTTTATGCACATTCATATTTTAGGTATCTGCGGTACATTCATGGGCGGCATCGCTGCCATCGCACAACAATCTGGCCACAAAGTCACGGGCTGCGACGCGAACGTTTATCCTCCGATGAGCACACAGCTTGAGGCTCAGGGTATTGAGCTCATCACGGGTTTTGATGCGGCGCAAACCTCACTCAACCCTGACGTCTACGTCATCGGCAATGTGGTGTCGCGCGGCAATCCATTGATGGAAGAGATTTTAAACAAAGGTTTGCCCTACATTTCTGGCCCGCAGTGGCTGGGTGAAAACGTCCTCAAAGACAAATGGGTGCTCGCAGTCGCGGGCACACATGGCAAAACCACCACGTCCTCGATGCTGGCATGGCTGTTACAAGATGCGGGCTTGAACCCTGGATTTCTCATCGGCGGTGTGCCGAATAATTTCGGCATTTCGGCGCGGGTGACTTCCGACCCATTCTTTGTGATTGAAGCGGATGAGTACGACACGGCGTTTTTTGATAAGCGTTCAAAGTTCGTGCACTACCGTCCGCGCACGGCGATTTTAAACAACCTTGAATTCGACCACGCCGATATTTTCCCGGACCTTGCCGCCTTACAAACCCAGTTCCGCCACCTCGTGCGCAGCATTCCCGCAAATGGCCTCATCATCTCCAACGCCCACGAGCAGTCGCTTGACGATACTCTGGCGCGCGGTGCTTGGACGGACGTGGCGCGTTTTGGCGATGGTTTGGGTGACTGGCAAATTGCCAATGTCGGCGACGATGACTCATTCGATGTCTTGCACGATGGCGAGTTGCAAGGCCGCGTGCAGTGGAACGTGACGGGCGAGCACAATCGCTTGAACGCGCTGGCCGCCATCGCTGCGGCTCGTCATGTCGGTGTCGAGCCACGCCATTCGATTGATGCATTTTCACGATTTGAAATGGTCAAGCGCCGCATGGAAACCAAAGGCGTGGCGGGCGGCGTGACCGTCATCGACGACTTTGCCCACCACCCGACGGCGATTGCATTGACGGTTGCGGGTCTGCGCAAACGGGTCGGCGCCGCGCGCATCCTTGCGGTGCTCGAACCGCGTTCAAACACCATGAAACTGGGCGTGATGAAGGCACAGTTGCCCGACTCATTGCTCGAAGCGGACCTCATCTACGGCTACGGTGCCGCAGGTGATGGCAAAGATGCACTCGGCTGGGATTTGGCCGAGTCCCTATCACCATTGGGCGATAAAGCCCGCGCGTTCTCTGATTTAAACGCGCTGGTCAGCGCCGTGCAAGCGCAAGCACAGCCGGGCGACTACGTGCTCGTGATGAGCAACGGTGGTTTTGGTGGCGTGCATCAAAAGCTGCTCGACGCGTTGGCGTGATGCGATGAGCAGCCACGACAACGTCAACATGCCCACCATCGATTGGGCCGACTTCACCAAAGTCGAACTGCGGGTCGGGCGCATCATCAGCGCTGAGGCATTCCCCGAAGCGCGTCGCCCCGCTTACCAGCTGCGCATTGATTTTGGCCCAGACATCGGCATCCGAAAATCCAGCGCACAAATCACCGATTTGTATCAACCAGACAGTTTATTGGGCCAGCTGGTGGTGGCCGTGCTCAACTTTCCGCCCAAACAAATCGGCCCGATGATGTCCGAATGTTTGGTGACAGGATTTCACAACCCCGATGGCCACGTGACTCTGTGTGTGCCTCAGCACGATGTGCCGCTGGGCACGAAATTATTGTAACGCTTGTGGATTAACGGCCGCAATGGTGAGCTTCATCAATTCAACAACAAGGACACACCCATGAAACTGCTCTATTTGCATGGCTTTCGCTCATCACCTCAATCAGAAAAATCATTGGCAGTGGCGAGTTATTGTGAAATACGTGGCATCGCAGCACCCGTCATGCCGCAGCTACCAGTGTCGCCCAAAGACTCAGTAAGACTGTGTGAGCGCCTCATCATCGAGCACAGCATCGACACCATTTGCGGCTCCTCGCTCGGTGGTTTTTATGCCATGCACCTCGCTGAAAAATACCAGCTGCGCTGCGCCGTCATCAACCCAGCCATCACGCCGTGGAAAGAGTTAAACGATGCCGCACTGAAAGCCCGCTACAGCGTCGAGGAAATCGCCATGAGCGACTCATTGCGCTATCTCGCCGAGCTGCACCACTACCACACCCCGACTTTGACCGATTTGGACCGTTATTTATTACTGGTCGCGCTCGGTGATGAAGTGCTCAATCCTGCGCAAATGCGTGCGCATTTTAAAGGGGCGCACGAAATCGTCGTCGACGGCGGCACTCACTCGCTCAATGATTTCGGTGGCCACCTCGACGCCCTGATGACTTTTTTGCTCAATCCTCACTGACGCATCCGCGCCACCAATTGTCGCGCCCGCTCACACATGGCGCTGGCTGCACGCACAAAAAAACGCGAATCATCTGATTCGCGTTTTTTAAAAACCAAGCCGACACAAGATCTGTGTTGCTTATCTTTTATTTCAGCAATGCTGACGTGCCACGGGTTTTCTTATACAAAAACACACCGATGAGCGCGCCCACAATTGGCGCCACCCAGAACAACCACAACTGACCCAAAGCCCACGGCTGAGTCGAAGTGAATTGTTGAATCATCGCCACACCAGTTGAACGCGCAGGGTTCACAGAAGTGTTGGTCACAGGAATCGAAATCAGGTGAATCAAGGTCAATGCCAAGCCAATTGCAATCGGTGCAAAGCCAGCTGGCGCGCCGTTGCGAGCATTGGTCACCGCCATGATGATGAACAAAAATGCCGCCGTCATCACGATTTCTGTCACCAACGCAGCGGCCATGCTAAAGCCACCCGGTGAATGCTCACCGAAACCATTTGAAGCAAAACCACCGACATCAGTGAAGTCCGACTTGCCGCTGACGATGAAGTACAAAACGCCCGCAGCAACAATCGCACCAATCGTTTGCGCGACAACGTAACCCGCCACATTTTTAGTTTCAAAACGGCCGCCGAACCACAAACCCACAGTGACGGCGGGGTTAAAGTGACCACCCGAAATGCCGCCGACCGCATACGCCATCGTCAATACGGTCAAACCAAATGCAAGCGACACGCCCAAAAAGTGAATGCCATGCTCAGGAAACGCCGCTGCCAACACCGCGCTGCCGCAACCACCTAAAACCAACCAAAATGTACCGATGAACTCGGCGAGTAACTTATTCATAATAACTCCTAAAAAACAAAAACATTAAAGCCTCCAGATATAGCACCAAAGACCCCACTTAAAAACAGCAGCCGCGATTTTAATACACTTTAATGACTCATGGGGATAATGCACAGGTATTTTCACGCATCATGCGAACACACATTCACGAACCGCACGCACCACTATCAATTGACAGCCCTCAGCATCGCCGTTACACTGCACATTAGAACGACCGTTCTTTTTCTTTTATCAATTAAAAACAATTGAGAGACACCATGGACATCCTAACCCACATTGACGAGCACATCGGCCACATACAGATCAACCGCGCCGAGCGAAAAAACGCACTCACCAGCGCCATGTACCAAACCATCGCCGACACACTCAAACACTACGATGCCAATGACGACGTGCGCGTGATTTTAATGCACGGCCTGCCCGACATGTTTTGTGCTGGCAATGATTTGCAAGACTTTCTACAAAACCCAGTCACCGACAATGATGCCCCCGTGGTCCAGTTTTTATTCGCCCTGCGCGATCTCAAAAAACCGCTGGTCATGGCCGTCAATGGCATTGCGGTCGGCGTCGGCGTCACCATGCTCATGCACGCCGACTACGTCGTCGCAGCCGATGACTCTAAGTTTCAGCTGCCCTTCATCAACCTCGCGCTTTGCCCAGAAGCAGGCTCGAGCTTACTCCTCACACAGCGAGCGGGCTATCTGCGCGCCGCAGAGTTGCTCATGTTTGGCGAGTTTTTTAACGTCACCACCGCACACGAGCTGGGCATCGTCAGCCGCGTCATGCCGCACATCGAAGTGCTGCGCCACGCCCAACATCAAGCCCGTCACCTCGCCGAAAAATCCCCCGCCGCCATGCGCGCCACCAAATCCCTGCTCAAAGCACACAACACCGATGCCCTGCGCGCCGCACTTGATGCCGAGTTGCACGCATTTGGCACACTGCTGCAAGGCCCCGACTCACGCGAAGCGATGACCGCATTTTTTGAAAAGCGCAAACCGAGTTTCTCGTGAACATACCCAGCACCCAACGAAAATCAAACGCACTTTAAACACACAGCCGCAATTCCTGCGGCTGTGTTTTATGTTCTGCCCAAGTTGAAATGCCATTTTGGGCACGAACGAACGTATATTTTTCTTAAAACGCTCTTTTTTTTGTGCTAACCTATTGACACGTGCAGTATTTTTGTTGAAAATAGAACGAACGTTCGATTTTGTTTTGGAGAATGTGATGAGCAGTACAACCAGTTTAACCGCCAGTGATGAGCAACAAGCCCAGTCACCCGTTCGCAAAGGCGAACAAACCCGCATGGCGATTCTTGACATCGCACTGGAAGTAGCGGCTCGCGATGGGATGGAAGGTGTGACGATTGGTATTTTGGCCGACAGATTGAGCATGAGTAAAAGCGGCGTGTTCTCTCACTTTGGCTCACGCGAGGATCTGCTGATTGCGACCCTCAAAGAATACGAAAATCGCTTTTTGACCGAGGTATTAAAACCTGTCGTGACATTGCCCCGAGGTTTGACTCGACTCAAAGCGATTTTAGGCAACTGGTTTAATCGCCTCAACGCTGAAACGGATTCGGGTTGTTTGTATATTTCAGGTGCCGTCGAATACGACGACAGACCTGGGGCAGTCCGCGATGAGCTGGTGGGTATGATTACCGCATGGGAAAAAGAGCTGAGCAAAGCCATCCGCCAGAGCATCGAGACCCAAGAATTGATTGAAGACACACCGGTTGATTTGGTGACTTTTGAGATATACGGGTTGGCGCTGGCATTTCACCAGCATAATCGCCTGATGAGGCGTCCCAATGGTTCGGCCATGGTGCGTCAAGTGTTTGAACGAATTTTAAATCAGTACCAACGCGTGGCATGACCCCCATGTCGCGCAAACAATAACGGAGATACGCATCATGGGTTCATACATCCCCCCACTGCGCGACATGCAGTTTGTTTTACACGAAGTTTTAGACATCGAAAACGTGTTGCAAGGTTTACCCGCGCACGCAGATATGGATGCAGACACCATCAATGCGGTCATTGAAGAAGCTGGTAAGTTCGCCTCCGAAGTCCTTTTCCCGCTGAATCAGTCGGGCGACCAAGAAGGTTGCCAGTGGCATGACACGGTGGTGACCACACCACGTGGCTATAAAGAAGCCTATCAACAATACGTTCAAGCAGGTTGGCCGTCATTGTCGTGCGACGAGGCATATGGTGGACAGGGTTTGCCGATTTCATTGAACAATGTTTTGTACGAAATGATCAACTCAGCAAACATTGCATGGACCATGTACCCAGGTTTGTCACACGGCGCCTACGAAGCCTTGCACGCGCACGGCACCGATGAGTTAAAGGCACAATACTTGCCAAAACTCGCATCGGGCGAATGGACAGGCACGATGTGCTTGACCGAACCTCACTGCGGCACGGATTTGGGCTTATTGCGCACCAAAGCAGAGCCGCAAGGCGATGACAGCTACAAAATCACAGGCACAAAAATCTTCATCTCCGCTGGCGAGCACGACATGGCGGAAAACATCATTCACTTGGTGTTGGCGCGTTTGCCTGGTGCGCCGACAGGCACGAAAGGCATTTCACTGTTTATCGTACCAAAATTTTTGCCAAACGCCGACGGCAGTGTGGGCGAGCGCAATCTCATCACCTGCGGCTCAATTGAGCACAAAATGGGCATTCACAGCAATTCAACCTGCGTGATGAACCTCGATGGCGCACTGGGCTGGTTGGTCGGGGAAGCAAACAAAGGCTTGCAAGCCATGTTTGTGTTCATGAACGCCGCGCGTCTGGGCGTGGGCATGCAAGGTTTGGGTTTGACCGAAATCACTTATCAAAACTCTCGCAATTACGCCAAAGACCGCATTCAAATGCGCTCTTTATCGGGTGTGAAAAGCCCCGACAAAGAAGCCGACAAAATCATCGTTCACCCTGACGTGCGCCGCATGCTGTTGACCCAACGCGCTTATGCTGAAGGCGCGCGCGCCTTCACGTACTGGGTTGCGTTGCAAATCGACAAAGAGCTCTCAAGCACGGACGAAGCCGAACGCGCAGAAGCGGCTGACCTGGTCGCCTTGCTCACACCAATTATCAAAGCATTCATCACCGACAATGCATTTGAATGCACCAATCACGGCGTGCAAGTCTACGGCGGCCACGGCTTTATCACCGAATGGGGCATGGAGCAATACGTGCGCGACGCGCGCATCACGCAGATTTATGAAGGCACGAATGGCGTACAGGCTTTGGACTTGCTCGGTCGCAAAATTCTCGGCGACATGGGCGCGAAGATGAAAAAATTCGGCGAAATCGTTCGCTCATTTGTCGAGGACAACGGCGTCGACATGAAAATGCAAGAATTCGTCAACCCACTCGGCGACATCGCGGTCAAAGTTGAAAAACTCACCATGGAAATTGGCATGAAAGCCATGACCAACCAAGACGAAGTCGGCGCGGCATCTGTGCCCTACCAGCGCGTGGTCGGCCACATGGTGTTTGCCTACTTCTGGGCACGCATGGCAAAGGTCGCATTGGAAAAAGAATCAACCGATGATTTCTACAAAGCCAAACTCGCCACCGCACGTTTTTACTTCGCCAAATTACTGCCCGAAACCGCAGGCTATATTCGCCAAGCACGTGCCGGCAATGCGACACTCGCAGAAATGCAAGAAGACTGGTTTTAAAAAAATCAAGCCATATGACGGTCAACCAAAGACGTCACATAAGAATTGAAGGATTGTGGGCTTTCACATCCACAACCATTCATGTTACAAAAAAAGCAGAAATATTTTTTATATTCTATCAGGAGACACAAATGAAACTGTTCACAAAACTGGCGCTCGTCGCCACAAGCCTTAGCTTGTCTTTAAACGCTTTGGCAGACCCAGTGGGCACATGGCGCACCATCGATGACAAAACAGGCAAGCCAAAATCCTTGGTGAAAATCACCTTGGAAAGTGGCAAGTACGTTGGCCGCATTCAAAAACTGTTGGGCGAAAGCGGCAACGTGTGCGTCAACTGCGAAGGCTCGCTCAAAGACAAAGACATCTCTGGCAAAACCATTTTGTGGGGCGTCGTGTCTGAAGGCGGTAACAAATACGGCGGCGGTAAAATCATGGACCCAAAAAATGACAGCACCTACAGCGTGAGCCTGACGGACAACGGCAGCAGCATGGTGGTGCGTGGCTATAAAGGCATCAGCGCCTTGGGTCGCAATCAAACTTGGCAGCGTCAATAAAGCAGCCATCAGTATGCAGTAAAGTAATGTAGTTTTGTTTTAAATCGCAGGGTGTGCATCGCCCACCCTGCACCCTTACATCGCACCGATTGTGAATGGTCGGCGCGGTGATCGTTCATCGGATGTGAAGGAAATACAACGTGAGTAATTTGGTTATTCGTAAAGTCGCCGTGCTTGGCGCAGGCGTGATGGGTGCGCAGATTGCAGCGCACTTGGTCAACGCTAAAGTTCCTGTGGTTTTATTTGATTTGGCGGCCAAAGAAGGCAGCAAAAACGCCATCGTCGACAAAGCCCTCGCAGGCTTAAAAAAACTCTCGCCCGCTCCATTCGGTGCCGCCAGCCACAGCACTTATGTTGAGTCGGCAAATTACGAAACCGATTTGAGCAAACTTGCCGAATGCGACCTCGTGATTGAAGCGATTGCAGAACGCATGGACTGGAAACACGACTTATATGCCAAAGTCTCACCGCACCTCGCACCCCATGCGATTTTTGCATCAAACACCTCTGGTTTATCCATCACCGAACTCTCCAACGGTTTTTCAGACGAATTGAAAAAACGTTTTTGCGGCGTGCATTTTTTCAACCCACCGCGCTACATGCACTTGGTTGAACTGATTCCAACCGCAACCACCGATGCCAAAACACTGGACGACTTAGAAACATTCGCCACCACCACGCTGGGCAAAGGCGTCGTGCGCGCCAAAGACACACCGAATTTCATTGCCAACCGCGTCGGTGTTTTCTCGATTCTCGCCGTCATTGCTGAAGCCGAAAAATACGGCCTGTCATTTGACGTGGTCGATGATTTAACAGGCGCCAAACTTGGCCGCGCCAAATCCGCGACATTCCGCACCGCCGATGTGGTCGGCTTGGACACGATGGCACACGTCATCAAAACCATGGAAGACAACCTCAAAGACGATCCATTCGCCGCTCAATACCCTGTGCCTGCCGTGCTCAAAGCATTGGTCGAAAAAGGCGCGCTGGGTCAAAAATCAGGCGCGGGTTTTTATAAAAAAGAAGGCAAAGAAATCAAAGTACTTAACCCTGCCACGGGCGAGTACGTCACAGGTGGCGCCAAAGCGGATGAGTTGGTGGCACGCATTCTCAAACGCCCTGCGGCTGAGCGTTTTAAATTATTGCGCGAAACCGACCACCCGCAAGCACAGTTTCTTTGGGCAATTTTCCGCGACGTGTTCCACTACATCGCCCTCCATTTAGAATCGATTGCGGACAACGCACGCGATGTGGACTTTGCGATTCGCTGGGGATTCGGTTGGAATGAAGGCCCGTTCGAGACATGGCAATCGGCAGGCTGGAAACAAATTGCCGAGTGGGTCTCTGAAGACATTGCCGCCGGCAAATCGCTCTCAAGTGCACCTCTGCCCGCATGGGTTTCCGAAGTGAACGGCGCACACACGCCCGCAGGCTCATACGCCCCCGCCACCAAGTCTTATACAGCACGCAGTGCGCTGCCTGTGTACGCACGTCAAGCATTCCCAGCAGCCTTGGTCGGCGAGCAATCGGCCGATCCAAAAACCGCAGGCACAACTGTGCACGAAGACGATGTGATTCGCCTGTGGCATCAAAACGACGGCGTGCTCATCGCATCATTTAAATCAAAAATGAACACCATCGGCCCTGAAGTTTTGGCAGGTTTAAACAAAGCCGTTGACATCGCCGAACAAGATTTCCAAGGCCTCGTCATCTGGCAAACCGCCTCGATTAACGGCGGGCCATTCTCCGCTGGTGCCGATTTGCAAGCGGCCATGCCTTTGTTCATGAAGGGCGGCGCCGCAGCGGTTGAGCCATTCGTCGCGGCATTCCAAGACGCAGCCATGCGCATCAAATACGCTCAAGTGCCCGTGGTCGCAGCCATGGCTGGTTTGGCACTCGGTGGCGGTTGCGAAATCCCGATGCACTGCGCCGCGCGCGTCGCGCATCACGAAACCTACATCGGCTTGGTCGAGCTCGGCGTCGGTCTCGTGCCTGCGGGTGGCGGTCTGAAAGAAGCCGCATTGCGCGCCTCACAAGCTGCGGGTGCTTACGGCTTCACGAATTTAACCGAATTCGTCAAATCGTGGTTCCAAAACGTCGCCATGGCCAAAGTCTCAAAATCCGCACGTGAAGCACAAGAAATGGGCTTCCTCGCCCACACCGACACAGTGGTGTTTAACGTGCATGAGCTGTTGCATGTGGCCAAATCCCAAGCAAAAGCGCTCGCCAACGCAGGCTATCGCCCACCGCTGGCCGCCGCCAATGTTTTCGCTGCAGGTCCATCGGTGCAGGCGACATTGCAATCGATTATTGCCAACATGCGTGACGGTGGTTTCATCAGCGCCTATGACGGCGAGCTCGCGACCCGCGTCGCCAACATCGCCACTGGCGGTGGTGTCGAAGCAGGCACAATGGTTGACGAAGCATGGTTGCTCAAGCTAGAGCGCAAACATTTCTTGGAAGCATTGAGCCACCCGAAAACGCAAGAACGTGTCATGGGCATGCTGTCCACGGGCAAGCCTGTTCGGAATTAAACAAACCACATCACGTAGGATGCAATAAGCGCAGTGCATTGCGCCGAATGTCTCAACGACTTTAGCGGCTCGAGTCCAAGACAATCGGTGCAACACACAAAAACTGCTGATTGCCCCTGACGACAAGCCATTCAAAATTTTCGCAAGCGCACATGAACCTGTGCAAGGAGAACCATATGACCCAGTTACAAGAAGCCTACATCGTCGCCGCCACGCGCACCCCTGTTGGCAAAGCGCCCCGTGGCGTATTTAAAAACACCCGCCCAGATGACCTGCTCGCACACGTGATGCAGGCAGCCATGGCACAAGTACCCAACCTCGACCCAAAATTGATTGAAGACGCCATCGTCGGCTGTGCCATTCCACAAGGCCCACAAGGCCTGAACATGGCGCGCATGGGCGTGTTGTTCGCAGGCTTGCCCAACACCATCGGCGGCGTCACCGTCAACCGTTACTGCGCTTCTGGCGTGACCGCTTTGGCGATGGCGGCTGACCGCATTCGCACAGGTCAAGCAGATGTGATGATTGCCGCTGGCGCTGAGTCGATGAGCATGGTGCCGATGAACGCGATTCTCACCGACATGAACCCTGCGATTTTCACCAAAGTCGAAAACATCGGCATCGCCTACGGCATGGGTCTGACCGCAGAAAACGTCGCCAAACAATGGAACATTTCCCGCGAAGCGCAAGACGCATTTGCCGAACAATCGCACGCCAAAGCCCTCGCCGCACAAGCCGCGGGTCACTTTGACGCGGAAATCACGCCGTATGACGTCGTCGACACAGGCCTTGACTTGGTCAGCCACGAGCTTAAAGCAAAAGGCTTCACCGTCGCACAAGACGAAGGCCCTCGCGCAGGCACCAGCATGGAAAGTTTGGGTCGCCTCAAGCCCGTGTTTGCCGCTCGCGGCAGCGTCACCGCAGGCAACTCGTCACAAATGTCGGACGGCGCAGGCGCCTTGATTCTGGTCTCTGAGAAAATCCTCAAAGAACACAACCTCACGCCAATCGGTAAATTTGTCTCATTCTCCGTGCGCGGCGTGCCACCAGAAATCATGGGCATCGGCCCCAAAGAAGCCATTCCTGCCGCCCTCAAAGTCGCGGGTTTACAGTTGTCCGACATGGACTGGATTGAGCTCAACGAAGCCTTCGCCGCACAAGCCCTCGCTGTGATTCAAGACCTCGACATGGATGCCAGCAAAATCAATCCACTGGGCGGCGCGATTGCCCTCGGCCATCCTTTGGGTGCGACGGGTGCGATTCGTGCAGCGACTGTTTTGCATGGTCTCAAACGCACGGGCGGGCGCTACGGTATGGTCACCATGTGTGTTGGCACAGGCATGGGCGCTGCTGGGATTATCGAGCGTTTGTAACTCGACCCACGCGAACCACAAAAGCCACCGACCATTTGGTGGCTTTTGTGCATTTAAACCAGCCCAATCACCCCTCGACGCTGATTTTCAAAACCACACTCAAAACCGACAAACGGGCACAAAACATGGGCAAAACCGCATTTCTTGCCGTGTTTTAGGCGGTCTGTGCTATAATTTCGTGTTCATCTGAACTAATTTTTTGCATTTAATTTATCTACACTGGAGTTTTACAAATGGCTATCGAACGCACACTTTCAATCATCAAACCAGACGCAGTTGCTAAAAACGTTATCGGTCAAATCTACTCACGCTTTGAAAACGCAGGCTTGAAAATCGTTGAAGCGAAATTCACTCAATTGACACAAGCCCAAGCTGAAGGCTTTTACGCCGTTCACGCAGAGCGTCCTTTCTTCAAAGACTTGGTTTCTTTCATGGTTTCAGGTCCAGTGATGATCACTGCACTCGAAGGCGAAAACGCCGTATTGGCGCACCGTGACTTGATGGGCGCGACCAACCCTAAAGAAGCAGCTGCTGGCACGATTCGTGCTGACTTCGCTGAATCAATCGACGCGAATGCGGTTCACGGCTCTGACAGCCTTGAAAACGCAGCGAACGAAATCAAATACTTCTTCGGTTAATCGATAAGTATGAGCATCAATCTGTTGAATTTCGACGCCGATGGCATGACGGAACTTTTTTCGCAAATGGGTGAAAAGCCTTTTCGCGCCCGTCAAGTCATGCGTTGGATTCATCATTTTGGTGCGCAGCGATTTGACCAGATGACTGATTTGGCCAAATCATTGCGCATCCGCTTAGAGGCAGAGGCCGAGTTGCCTTTGCCAAGCATTTTGCACGACCACACGTCCAACGACGGCACACGAAAATGGCTGGTCGATGTCGGCCAAGGCAACGCCATCGAAGCCGTCTACATCCCAGAGACCAATCGCGGCACGCTGTGCGTCTCATCGCAAGCAGGCTGCGCGGTCAACTGCCGTTTTTGCTCCACAGGCCATCAAGGCTTTAACCGCAACCTAACCACGGCTGAAATCATCAGCCAACTGTGGTGGGCGAACCACGCGCTCGGCTACGATCCGCGCGACACCACCAGCCCACGCAAAATCACCAACGTCGTCATGATGGGCATGGGCGAGCCATTGCTCAATTACAACCAGCTCGTGCCCGCGTTAAAGCTCATGCTCGATGACAACGCTTACGGCCTATCGCGCCGTCGCGTCACCGTCTCGACCTCGGGTGTGGTGCCGATGATGGACCGACTCAAAGATGACTGCCCTGTCGCACTCGCCGTGTCGCTGCACGCGCCAAACGACGCATTGCGCGATGAACTCGTGCCGCTGAATAAAAAATACCCACTGCGCGAACTCATGGCGGCGTGCCAACGCTACCTCACACGCGCACCGCGCGATTTCATCACGTTTGAATACGTCATGCTCAAAGACGTCAACGACAGCATTGCTCAAGCGCATGAACTGGTCGCATTGGTGCAAGACGTGCCATGTAAATTCAACCTGATTCCATTCAATCCATTCCCCGAGTCTGGATTGACCGTCTCCACACCCGCGCAAGTGCGCGCCTTTGGTGAAGTATTGCTCGAAGCAGGCATCGTCACCACCATCCGCAAAACCCGTGGCGAGGACATCGACGCCGCTTGCGGTCAGCTCGCAGGGCAAGTCCTCGACCGCACGCGCCGCAACGAGCGCATGGGCGAGCAGCCACTGGTGTTCACGCCTTACACAAAATCAGCCAAAGCAGACAACGAAAACCTCAACACCGAGCACGCCGTGATTTCGTTCGAACAAATGCAATCGCAAATCGAGCAACAAAAACAAGGCGGCGCGAAATGATGGGGCGCGCCCTCCTCGCTGTCGCATTTGTATTCAGTTTTGGCCTTGGTTTAAACGCACACGCGCAAACCACCAAAGAATCCAAATCAGAAGCCGCCGCTCGCCTGCACGCTGAACTCGGTGCGCGCTATCACCGCGTCGGTCAAGTCGCTGTCGCCGTCGACGAGCTCAAGCTCGCGTTGGACGCACGCAGCGACTATGTGCCTGCGCTCACATTGCTCGGTTTAATCGAGGCACAGCTGCATCAAAATGAGCAAGCCGACGCGCATTTCACCCAAGCACTGGCCGCCGCACAAAACCAAAAAATCAACGACACCGATATCCGCAACAGCTACGCGTGGTTTCTCTGCGGCAGCGACCGTGGCGAGCAAGCGCTGGCCGAGTTCGCCACCGTGTTTCGCGATCCCGTTTACCCCAGCATGGGCAAAGCACTCACCAATGCAGGCGTGTGCGCCGCCCGACTCGGCCGCGATGATTTGGCGCTGGCTTATCTCAACGCCACCCTCGATCGCGACGCGAACAACGCCGTTGCCTTGATTTACCGTGGCCACGTTTTTGTCAACGCACGACAGTATGCCAACGCACGCAA
>CALMCK010000009.1 GCA_937862845.1 uncultured Burkholderiaceae bacterium
GGATTACTCAGAGTGAATTTACAGCAACTTTTGGACTTGACTTGAATTATGTGGTTAAATCTGTAGTAATTATCCAACAATTTCTCTTTTTTAGTGAAAACACTTGGCAAACCCTATTTTTTGGTGGGGTTTTTATTAGATTTAACGGTTGATTTTAGATAAGTTTTCCAAATAGCATGACATGGTTATTTATAATTTGACCGTTTTGATGATTCGTTTTTTTGGCTTTATGGATGCGTCTAAAACAGATTTGAGTCACACATTTAGAATTATGTCTATTTAGTACGGTTATCTGAAGTGGTGCGAAGGTGTGCACTGCTTTCGAGTCGACAATTCATGGCATTTAATGTGACATTGATAGAGTGGCTGATACGCTGTTTGCGCTTTATCGGGCGAGGAATCCCTCTGGTTATTCGCCAAAACCACGATAGATGTTCGTGATTTTTAATATCAATAAAAAACGCCGATGCATGTGCATCGGCGTTTGGTTTGAAGCTCAATTCTTGTATTTTAGTGAGATAAAATATTGGATAAGAATTGTTTTGCTCGGTCGGAGCGGTTTTCAGCATTGTCAAAAAACTCGTCTTTGGTGCAGTCTTCAACGATTTTGCCTTCATCCATGAAAATAACACGGGTGGCGACTTTACTGGCGAAGCCCATTTCGTGGGTCACGCACATCATGGTCATGCCTTCGTGGGCGAGCTGGACCATGACGTCCAACACTTCGTTGACCATTTCTGGATCGAGCGCTGAGGTGGGTTCGTCAAACAGAATGGCAATCGGGTCCATCGCCAGTGCGCGGGCGATGGCGACACGCTGCTGTTGACCGCCTGACAACTGGCCTGGGAACTTGTGTGCGTGTGCAGACAAACCAACACGTTCGAGCAGCGCTTTGCCTTTGGCGTAGGCTTCGGCTTTGCTGCGGCCGAGTACTTTCATTTGGGCGATGGCGAGGTTTTTCTCGATGCTCATGTGTGGGAATAACTCAAAGTGTTGAAACACCATGCCGACGCGTGAGCGCAGTTTGTTCAAGTTGGTTTTAGGGTCGGTCAGTGACACGCCGTCGATGGTGATGTCGCCTTTTTGAATCGGTTCGAGGGCGTTGACGGTTTTAATTAAAGTAGATTTGCCTGAGCCAGATGGGCCGCAGACGACGACGACTTCGCCTTTGTTGATGGTGGTGGTGCAGTCGGTGAGGACTTGGAAGTCACCGTACCATTTTGATACATTTTTGATTTCAATCATGATGAAGCTCCAGTGTAATATTTGTCTTTAGCGGATGATGGCAACTTTTTTCTGCAGGCGTTTGACGTAACGTGACAATAAGTAGCAGATGATGAAGTAGACCACACCGACGAATATGTAAAATTCGGTTGGACGATTGTTGGTGGCGGCCAGTGTGGTGCCCGCGCCCAAAAAGTCTTTCCAGCCAATGGCGTAAACCAAGGTGATATCCTGAAACAAAATAATGGTTTGTGTCAAAAGCACGGGCAGCATGTTGCGCAAGGCCTGTGGCAAAATCACTTGCATCATGGTTTGGCCGTAGCTCATGCCCAGCGCTTGGCTGGCTGCTGTTTGACCTTTAGAGATGCTTTGAATACCCGCACGCATGATTTCAGAGTAGTAGGCGGCTTCAAAGATGGCGTAGGTAATCACACCTGCGACCAGTGCACCCAAAGAGACTGGATAAGCGGCACCAGTGACCCATTGCAACACTTTTGGCAGTAAGAAGTAAAACACCAACAGCACCTGAACCAGCGGCAAGCCCCTGAAGAAGTCGACGTACAGTTTTGCAAAACCTGAGAGGAGCTTGTTTGATGACAAGCGCATCATGGCCAATGGCGTGCCAATCAACATGCCGCCGAGGAGGGCGAGAACGGTGATTTGGATGGTGAACCACAGGCCTTTTGACAAGGCGGTGAGTGATTCGGCGGTAAATAAGACGGAATAGTCGAAGTTCATTATTTGCCTCCCATTGATAAGCCAGGTATGCGCAGACGGGCTTCAAAACGGCTCATGGCGATTTTGATGAGGTACGCAAAGAAGAGATAAACAAATGTCGTCGAAATCATAATCACGAAATCTTGTGAGGTTTGCTCATTCATGTTTTTGGTGTAGAAGTAGAAGTTAAATACACCGATGGCGAATGCAATGGATGTGTTTTTAAACAAGTTCATCACTTCAGAGGTCAAAGTCGGCCACACGGTGCGGAAAGCGACCGGTAAAATCGTGTAGAGATACACTTGTGGGCGGCTCATGCCAACAGCAAAGCCTGCATTCCATTGACCTGTCGGGATGGCTTGAATACCCGCGCGAACCTGCTCAGAGATTCGTGCTGCATGGTACAGACCGATGCCGAGGGAGGCGACCAACCATGGCATGGTGTTGACCATTTGTTTGTAACCTGCGCCTGCGACTTCGGAGCCATTGAGGGATGAAGTGGTCGAAGGTAAAAACTCAGGAAAGACACGTGCCCAAAAGAACAGTTGAATAATCAGCGGAATGTTGCGAAACAGCTCAACATAAGAATTGCCCGAACGCACCAGCCATTTGTTTGGTGTGGTTCGTATCACGCCGAGCAATGAGCCCAGTGCGAAGGCCAAGATTAAAGCCAGTATAAACACCACAAAGTGCCACTTGAGACCTGTGACCATGATTTGTAACCATGTGACGGACTCTGCGGCGGCGTCGTATGATTTAGCACCGGCCATTTTGCACAGCGATTCAGCCCAGTTGGCCTTATCGAGGTACTCGCTGCCTGGCGAACAAAATACACCCCAGTCATTTGCCATATTGATTCTCCAAACTTACAATATTATTATTATTAAAAAAAACGCACAGATAAGGATTACCTGTGCGCTGATTCAACCACGAATGAATTAGATACCTTCGTCAGATGGTGCTGACAAGATTTTTTTCATGGTGTCGTTCATTTTCCAGTTCATGTTGACGCCTTTTGGAGGAATCGGAGATTGGAACCATTTCACGTATGCCTTTTCCATTGCGCCTGATTTGATCATTTCCAAGACTGCAGTGTCAGCGATTTTTTTCATCGCAGCGTCGCCTTTGTTCAACATGATGCCGTACGGCTCAGTCGAGAGGACTGGGCCAACGATTTCAAAGTCGTTCGGGTTTTTAGACGTGGCAATCAAACCTGCCAAGATGTTGTCATCCATGAAGAATGCAGCAGCAGCACCTGATTCAACTTGAGCGAATGAGTCAGCGTGGTCTTTACCAAAAATATTGGTGACATTGACTTTGGCTGATTGCTCACCTTGCTTGATGTATTTGTCAGAGGTTGTGCCTGTCGTGGTCACAACGGCTTTGCCATCCAAATCAGCGATGCCTTTAATATTAGAGCCCTTTTTCACAACCATGCGAACTTCAGTCGCGTAGTGGTTGATAGAGAAAGCCACTTGTTCTTGACGTTTTTTGCTGTTGGTGGTGGTGCCGCACTCCATGTCGATGTTGCCGGCTTGGATTTCTGGGATGCGAGTTGCTGAGGTCACTGATTTGTATTCAACCGTGAGGTTTGGCAAATTGAGTTCTTTTTTCAACTCGTCAACGATGGCCGCACAGACGTCCATAGAGTAACCGACTGGTTTGCCATCAACGAGGTATGAGTGAGGGATTGATGATTCGCGGTGGCCCACAATGACTTTACCAGTGTCTTTAATTTTTTTGATGGTGTCAATCGCTGGTGCGGCTGCTTCAGTTGGTGCTGTTGCGGCTGC
>CALMCK010000010.1 GCA_937862845.1 uncultured Burkholderiaceae bacterium
ATGTCCAAATCGTGCAGCATGTCACTGGCCCATAAATCCGCTGATTCACCTTTGCGCATGGCGGGTTTAATCAGAGCAGAGATGCGCTCGACACTCAAGGTCTGGCTAACGGCTGGCGGTGCCGCGCTGTCTTGGCATGCGCTGAGTATGGCCAAACTGCTCAGCGCAATCAAAGGGGTTTTCATATAGGTCGACATGGCAAGCCATTCTGTGGGGTAAGGCGCTCATCCTATGCGAGAATATTGTGCTGATAATGGATGCGGTTATGTGTTGTGGAACAATTGCAACACAGGCCATTGGCGCGCCAGTGCGAGCTCTGTGAGGCGTGTGTCAGGATTGGTCGCCACTGGAAAGGCGACTTTTTCGAGCAAAGGCAAGTCGTTGATGGAATCACTGTAAAAGAAACAGCCCGTCAAATCATTCAAATCCGCATGCCCTTGCTCGCTCAACCATGCTTGCACCCGTGTGATTTTGCCTTCACGGAAACTCGGCGTGCCCGTCACACGGCCCGTGTATCGACCGTCGATGAGCTCTGGCGTGGTGCCGATGATGTGCTCAAAACCCAGCGCCACGCCAATCGGCGTGATGACAAACTCATTGGTGGCGCTGATCAGCACGGGGATGTGCCCCGCGTCTTTGTGCTTTTGCACCAATGCAATGGCTTCTGGCCGTATCACAGGCGTGATGGTTTGCGCCATAAACTGCGCATGCCAGCGTCGCAATGTGGCCATGTCGTTGTCAGCCAAAACCTGAAAAGAAAACGCACAGTATTCGGCAATGTCGAGCGTCCCTGCCTGATAGTGTCCGTAAAACTCATCGTTTTTACGTTGATAGTAATCCGCGTCCACATAAGCATTCGCCACCAAAAACGCACCCCAACCATGGTCAGAGTCAGCGGGCAATAACGTGTGGTCGAGGTCAAAAAATGCAACGGTCGGGTGAGACTTCATCGGAATGGCTTTCTATTGGGCTTGCTGGTTCAACCAGCTTTTGAGCAAGGGCAGCGTCACCGCCCTTTTGGTTTGTAAACTGTACTCATCGAGCGATCTGAGCACGCGATGCAGCTGCGTTAAATCTCGGGTCAAATGCCGCAACATATAAGGCACCACGTCCGCAGCGAGGTTTAAACCACGCTCCGCCGCTTGTTGCCCGAGCACTTGGGCTTTGTCGTCGTCCGTTAACAATTGCAACTGATACACCAAATCCCATGCCAGTCGCGTCTTTAAATCAGGTAAAAAATCACTCGGCAACAGCGCGGGTGGCACATTCGCCGTCAGCACCAGAGTTTTACCTTCAGCGCGAATGCGGTTGTACAAATGAAACAACGCCGCCTGTCCATCCGCATCGAGTAAATGCACATCATCGAGCAAATACAGCAGCGTTTGTTCGGGCAACTCATCACAGACAGTGCCCGTCAGCAACGTTGAGTTGGCCACATGGGTCAGACCGGAAACCACATGGCTTTTACCTGAGCCCGCCTCGCCCCACAGATACAAAGCCGTGTGCGTGAACGCGCCCTGCGCCACCGCATGAATCTGCGCCACCGCCTCATCGTTGCGTCCCGTGACGAAATTGCCCAAAGACGGCGCATCGGGCAAACTCAACGACAGCGCAAGCTGTGGATGCAACGCCTCCATCATGCTTTATCTGCCTGATAAAACTGACTGCCAAAATACCGCTCACGCAGATGCCGCACCAAAACCGCCACAACCGCAGCGGCCGGCAAAGCAAACAACATGCCCAAAAAGCCAAACAACGCACCAAACACCAGCAATGAAAAAATCACCGCCACGGGCGATAAACCGATGCGCTCACCAACCAGACGTGGGGTGAGCACATAACCTTCCAACACTTGACCGACCGCGTAAATAGCGAGAACCATAAAAAATGGTGGCGTGAAACCAAACTGCAACAATGCAGACAAAGTCCCCAAAATCAAGCCAATCCCAAAACCAAGAAACGGAATGATCACAAAACAGCCCGTCAAAACGCCCACTGAAATCGCCACCTCAAGCCCCGTGAGCTTCAGTGCGACGGCATAATACAGCGCCAAAGCCATCATCACCAGCAACTGGCCGCGCACAAACTGCGCCAACATCACATCCATTTGCGCGGTGACTTTAAACACATCGGCGCGCCAACTTTTGGGCAACAATCTGCGCAGCATTTTCACAGTCGAAGGCCAGTTGGCCAATAAGTAAAACGTGATAATCGGCATCAACACCAACCACGTCAGCAAACTCAACAGCACCGAGCCGCCTTGTTTAAAGTAACCCCATGCTTGCTCACTCAGATTTGAGAAGTTCACATGTTCCGTCACATACACCCGCGCTTGCTCAAACCAGCCCGCCGCGCCATTGCCCGCATCAACGGGCAACCATTCTTGTAAAAATGTGGAATGAATCGCCAAATCCTGCGCACGCCCCAACATCGCAGGCAAGCGCTCTTGCAAAATCACCATCTGCTTGCTGATAATCGGCCATGGAATTAAAGTGATGAACACCAATAAAGTCAACACGCCCAACACAGCCACACCCGCGCCCAGATTGCGGCTCAGCCCACGTCGATGCAGCGCACGCACAGACGGGTTGAGTAAATACGCCAGCAATCCGGCGAATCCAAACGGCACCAAAATGCTTTTTATCGTCCAGACCAGCCAGAAAAAAGCTACAATAACGGCCAGCACCAGTGCGGCTTTGACCACTTGCGTCCAAGTCATTGGGGTTTCCTCATTTCACATTCAAAGACAGTATTTTATAGGACTTTCATCCCATGATGGTAGACAAACAAGGCTTATCCTACAAAGACGCAGGCGTCGACATGCTCGCAGGCGACGAATTGATAGAACGCATTAAACCCTATGCCAAAAAAACCATGCGCGAAGGCGTCCTCAACGGCCTCGGTGGTTTCGGCGCACTGTTTGAAATCTCTAAAAAATACCAAAACCCCGTCCTCGTCTCAGGCACAGATGGCGTCGGTACCAAGCTGAAACTCGCCTTCGAATGGGGCTTTCACGACACCGTCGGCATTGACTTGGTTGCCATGAGCGTCAACGATATTTTGGTGCAAGGTGCGGAGCCTTTGTTTTTCCTCGATTATTTCGCCTGCGGCAAACTCGACATCGACACCGCCGCCGACGTGATTAAAGGCATCGCCCAAGGTTGTGAGCAATCTGGCTGCGCCCTCATCGGTGGTGAAACCGCCGAAATGCCTGGCATGTACCCCGATGGTGAATACGACCTCGCAGGCTTTGCCGTCGGCGCAGTCGAAAAATCAAACATCATCACTGGCGCCACCATCGCCGCAGGCGACGTCGTGCTCGGTTTACAATCGAACGGCGTGCACTCAAACGGCTTCTCCCTCGTGCGTAAAATTCTCGACGTCTCAAAAGCCGACCTCAATCAAGACATGGGTGGCGTCACATTGAAGCAAGCCATCAGCGCGCCCACCCGTATTTATGTCAAACCACTGCTCGCCGCCATGGCACAAGTCACCATCAAAGGCATGGCACACATCACCGGTGGCGGTCTCACCGAAAACGTCCCGCGCGTATTGCCCGACGGCCTGCAAGCCGTATTGGAATCCGACAAATGGCAGCGCCCACCTTTATTTCAATGGTTGCAACAAGCGGGCAATGTCGCCGACGACGAAATGCACCGTGTGTTCAACTGCGGCATCGGCATGGTCGTCATCGTCGCCGCCAGCGACGCTGCGCAAACCGCCGAAATCCTCCGCGCTCAAGGTGAAACCGTCTACCAAATGGGCCACATCCAAGCCCTGCCCAGCGCAGACGCCCACCCAACCATTGTGGTCTAAAATATCTGATGAAAAAACAACTCACCCTAACCCTACTCGCCAGCATCGCCCTGCTCAGCGCCTGCCAAAGCACGCCCGTCGCCTCGACACAAACACCCATTGTCTATGGCCAAAAACCAGCCGACTACCACATCGCGGCCAACCAAGACTGCCCCATCATCAGCCAACTCACCCGCGAATACCGCGAACGGCTCATGGTCACGAGCGACATGGTTGTGCGTTGGTCAGATGAAAACAGTTCAGGAACGCCACGCATCTTGTTGATTTTAAATGACAAAGGCGTCTCGTCATACAACACACTGAGCCAGCAAGGTCTGCCCCCCGCACTCAACATCGGCAATCACACCTTCGTCCCGAAAGCCAACACGGGCATCACCCAAGGCTTCCTCACGCTCGACAATCTGCCCGACGGCTGGTCCGAGTCTTGCACTGCAAGGTTGTTTGCCAAATAAACCACGGTCACTCAGCCGTGACATATCGAAATGGTTGCATACAAAAAAGGAAGCTTGCGCTTCCTTTTTTAACGTCATGAGCCCAGCGCTATTTCGCTTTGCCCATCTGCGCCATCACCGCATTAATCTCACCATAGCTGTAGGTCTCGCCGAGGAGCTCTTTTATCGGCGCCAGCGCAGCGCTCTCACCACACTGGATTATCGCGGCTTGAATACGGTCCACTTTATCGGCGGCGACGATGTCATGCAGCTGCACTTCGCCACTGGGTATGTAACGAATCAGGTGCGCTTCGATGGTGTTTGGGGAGAGGCCTCGGTTCATGGCGATTTCGGCGATGGCTTGTCCTTGGGCAAACATATTGAGCGTGGTCTCGTAGGTGTCTTTACCGTCGAAGTTGCGGCGTGTGCTGCTGGATTTTTTGGGGCTTCGGCTTGATTTGGCTTTAAGCCCGATGCGCGTCTCGACTTTGTTTTGTGTGCAGTAACTGCGTACGATGTGTAAAAAATCCGCACCATACTTTTCAAATTTGGCGTCGCCCACACCCGACATTTCCAGCATATCCGCTTCGTTCAATGGCAAATACGTCGCCATCTCGATTAAGGTGGCATCCGAGAACACCACATACGGTGGGACGTTATCCGCTCTGGCGAAGTCGGCGCGGGTGGCGCGCAGCTCGTCAAACAAGTCTGATAAATAATCGTGTGTGGCCCGCTTCACTTGCTTCGCGCCGCCCGTCGCTTTGACCAGCTCGACGGTGGTGTTGCCTTTGAGCACATCGCGACTTTTGCTGGTCAAAACCAGCGTCGGGTATTGGCCATCGGTTTGCTCGAGATACCCTTGTTCAATCAGCTCACGAAAATACTCAAGCCAATTTTCTTTCGAGATGTCCGCGCCGACGCCGTAGGTGGTCAGCAGCATGGCCGAGAGTGCCACCCGGCGAGACTGTTCGACATGGTCGTTGCCCAATGCCACCGCCAGCGGATAGAGGGTGAACAGCAACATGCCGGTGACGAAACCATTGGCCAGCAGCAGCGCGTAGGGTAGTTCGATCAGGCCCCACATCGGCACCGCCGCCAGGCACAGCAGCAAGGCATTGGCGCGGATCAGCCAGCTGCGGTTGAC
>CALMCK010000011.1 GCA_937862845.1 uncultured Burkholderiaceae bacterium
CATTTGTGGTGCGATGTAACCCATGACGGTGAGTCGCTCGAGAAATGCGGTGAGGTCATCTAAATTAAACTGCTCGTCGGTGGCGGTCTGCACGGCTTGTTGCAATTCGTTGAATGAAAGGGTGTTCGGTGCGGTGAGCTGCAGCGTGCGCAGGGTTTCAATTTGCGTGGGGGTTTGGGCGATAATCCAGCGATTGGCGTCGTTGACTGCATGGAAGCGGATGCCTGCTGAGGTGTTTTCGGCATGGCTGTCCTCGACCAAATTGCTGATGTAGTCGAGTTGTGTGAAGTTCGCGCGGTCGATTTGTCGTTTCATGTGCGCGGCGTTGCTGTTCTTGCACAGCAAGGTTTGGCGAAACGGGCGGTTGTTGAGGAAGTCGAGATACTGCTCGAGCTCGATTTGTTGACCACCGCTGGCGTTGATGAGGCGTTGTTTGTGTTCCTCGCCGAGGTTTTCGACAAACATGCTGCTGATGTCCGACTCGCCCAAATAAGTGAGCTGGTGTGTGCTGGCGTGGCGTGCGAATTCGTTGAAGTAGCAGGGTGCATTGTGCGTCTCAAAAAACTCATGCGCGATGTAATACGGTTGCGCCGACTGAATGAGTTTGGCCTCTGCGTCCATGACGTGGCGAAACATACTGCCCTCGCGGCTCATCTGATGCATGTAGTCAATCATGCCACGGCCATGGGCAACTTTTTCGACAGGGTCGGTGAGGTTGCGCGTGTGAAACAGCATGGCGTCACGCGCGATTTCATGGGTTTTCCAACCGGGATAGACGTTGTAGCTGACATAGGCGATGCCTTTTTCGGTCAGATTTTCGTTGCACACGCGCAAAATGGCGTCTTTGATGTCATCGGGTACCCAGCTGAACACGCCGTGGCAAATAATATAGTCGAATTGACCAAACTCAGGCGTGATGTCGCCAATGCTCATGTGGTGTAGGCTGGCATTGGTCAAGCCGAGTTGCTCAATCACTCGATTGCCATCGTCGATTTGCACCTTCGAGTAATCCACGCCAACCACTGTGATGCCTGGGTAGTACAAGGCCAGCGGAATGATATTTCCGCCCGCTGCGCTGCCGAGCTCAAGAATGCGGGCGTTTTTTAGCTCTACTGGTTCAAGATTAAACAAACGCGCCACACCTGCGATGTGAGCAGGGTGAGAGGCGGCAAATGGGTTCGACTCGTAAGGAAAAGCATCATAGGCGGCGTGGTCGCTTGTGGTCATGGGGTCTCCGAATGTGTGACTGAATGACTAAAAGGTGGGGCTGAGTGTGTCAGATTAACTGCGTTTGTTGAAATCACTGATGACGCGTTGTTTTTCGCGCAACCATTCTCGGTCTTTGGTGGCGTCGCGCTTGTCGTGCTGGGCTTTGCCTTTGGCCAGTGCGATTTCGCATTTGATCCGACCTCGGGTGAAATGCAAATCGAGTGGCACAAGTGTGAAACCACGCTGCTCGACTTTGCCAATGAGGCGCTCGATTTCTTCGGCTTTGAGCAGGAGTTTACGGGTGCGGGTCGGGTCTGGACGAATGTGCGTTGAGGCTTCAGGCAGAGCGCTGATGTGGCCGCCGAGCAGGTACAGCTCGCCATTGCGAATAATCACATAAGTGTCTTTGAGGTTAATGCGACCCGCACGAATGGCTTTGACTTCCCAACCTTCGAGGACGATGCCCGCTTCGTATTTTTCTTCGATGAAATAATCGTGATAGGCTTTTTTGTTGTTAGTGATGCTCATGGTGTTTACTTTATCTGAATCGTTTACAATGCTGTCATTGTAGCAAACATTGGATAACAGATGCCCAAGGTTCATAAAACCGTTTTATTGCCATACAGCGCCCAGCAGATGTACGATTTGGTCGAAAAAGTAGAAGACTACCCACAATTTTTGCCGTGGTGTGGCGGCGTGACCGTGCACGAGCGCACGGCCGAATCGCTGGAAGCCACCGTGGTGGTGGCGTTTAAAGGCCTGCGACAGATTTTTCGCACCAGCAATGTCAACCAGCCGCCGACCGAAATGAAAATGCAATTTAGAGATGGCCCCTTTCGACATTTCACAGGCCAGAGGCGTTTCACAGAAATGCAGACGGGTCGTGTGCAGGCGCAACCAGACTCGGACAATGAATT
>CALMCK010000012.1 GCA_937862845.1 uncultured Burkholderiaceae bacterium
CCGAAGTTGCGAATCACGCTGGGGTGGACTTGGCCTGCGCCTGAGATTTCGAGCGATTTGCCTGCGTTCGTACCGCTGCCGAAGGCCATGTCGATTTCGACTGAGGGTTCGGTGAATGGGAAGTAGGACGGGCGAAAGCGCAGTTTGAGATCGTCGGTTTCAAAGAAGCGTTGTAAAAACGTGGTGTACACGCTTTTTAAGTCGGCGAAACTCACGGCGGTGTCAATCCACAGGCCTTCGACTTGATGGAACATCGGCGAATGGGTGGCGTCTGAGTCAACGCGGTAGGTGCGACCGGGGGCGATGACTTTAATCGGTGGCTTGGCGTTGGCCACGTGCGTGCGCGCGTAGCGCACTTGCATGGGGCTGGTGTGGGTGCGCAGGACGAGCGGGTGGCCGCGCTCATCTTTGTCGGCGACGTAAAACGTGTCTTGCATCGAGCGGGCTGGGTGGTTTTCTGGGCTGTTGAGCGAGGTGAAGTTGTACCAGTCGTTTTCGATTTCTGGGCCGTCGGCGACGTCAAAACCCATGGAGCGGAAAATCGCTTCGACGCGGCGCGTGACGCGCGTGACGGGGTGGATGCCGCCTGTGGCGAGGCCGCGACCGGGAAGTGTCACGTCGAGTTGTTCGGTGGCGAGTTTTTCGTTCAGCGCGGCTTCATTGAGCGCGTCGCGCGCGGCGTTGAGCAGTGCTTCGACTTGCTGACGCACGGCATTGACGGCGGCACCACGGGATTTTTTTTCATCGACTGGCAGTGCGCCGAGGGCTTTGAGCTCTTTGGTCAATACGCCGTCTTTGCCGAGGAATTTGGCTTTTTCGTTTTCAAGGTCGGCGGGACGGCTCGCGCTGGCGAATGCGGCGCGGGCGTCGTCAATGATGTGGTTTAAATCGCTCATGGTTTTCTCATCTGGTTAAATTTGTTTTTTAACGCGTCGCGTGGGCAACGGTTTAAAAAACAAAAAATTTGAGGGCAGTAAAGAAAAAAGCGAGGCATAACCTGACGGCTTGCCTCGCATTTTTGACAACATAACGGCTTACGCCAATGCTGCTTTCGCTTGTTTCACGATGGCAGCAAACGCTGGTTTATCAAACACAGCTAAGTCAGCGAGGACTTTACGGTCGATTTCAATCGAGGCTTTTTTCAAACCGTTCATGAATTGGCTGTAAGTCATTTCGTTGATGCGAGCTGCTGCATTGATACGCGCAATCCACAAAGCACGGAATACGCGCTTTTTGTTGCGACGATCGCGGTAGGCGTATTGGCCGGCTTTCATGACCGCTTGTTTAGCGACACGATAGACGTTTTTACGACGACCACGGTAACCCTTTGCTAGGGCGATGACTTTTTTGTGACGGGCTCTTGCTGTAACCCCACGTTTGACTCTAGGCATTTTAAAACTCCTTTAGTGATGGTTGGGTTACGCGTACGGCAACAAAGATTTAATCATCGGTACATCCACTGGATTAACAGCGGTTGAACCACGCAATTGGCGTTTGTTTTTGGTGGTTTTCTTGGTCAAAATATGACGTTTGAAAGCTTGACCGCGTTTAACAGTCCCACCTGGGCGAACCACAAAGCGTTTTGAGGCGCTTTTTTTGGTTTTCATTTTAGGCATAACAACTCCGTTTTTGACGAATCTAGGTGGTTTCAATGCGAAACACTTGGGAACCCGACTCATTTTTTATCGAACGCGACGCGTGGTTTGACCTGACGCGTTGCCTTCGGCCTTATTTAAACTGAATGCTTGATGATTCAATCCAAATAATCTTGCAGACCGTTGCTGTGGCAGCGGTTTATTTCTTTTTCGGTGGCGACAACATCATAATCATTTGTCGGCCTTCGAGTTTGGGCATCGATTCAACTTGTGAGATCTCTGCGAGCTCGTCGCGCACGCGAACCATCAATTGCATGCCGAGTTCTTGGTGGGCCATTTCACGGCCGCGAAAGCGCAGGGAAATTTTGACTTTATCGCCGGCTTCTAAGAAGCGTTTGACGTTGCGCAGTTTGACTTGGTAGTCGTTTTCATCGGTGCCAGGGCGAAATTTAATTTCCTTGACTTGGATGATGTGTTGTTTGGCGCGTGCTTCAGAGGCTTTTTTCTGCTCTTGAAACTTAAACTTGCCGTAATCCATCATGCGGCAGACGGGCGGTGCGGCATTGGGAGAGATCTCTACCAAATCCGTGTCGGCGTCTTCGGCCATTTTGAGTGCGTCGCGTGAGGACATGACGCCGACGATTTCGCCGTCGATGCCGATGAGGCGGACTTCTCGGGCGGTGATTTCACCGTTGATGTGGTGTTGCATCTTTGCTGATGTAGCGATAATAAACCTCGTTGATTGGTTAAAGTGTCAAATAAAACCACCTGCGTGTTTGATTTGGCCGCGGGTGGCTTTGTGTTTTTACAATATTAGTTGCTGCGGGTTTTGACTTCTGTGGTGATGCGTTCGATAAACGCGGCCACATCCATCACGCCCAAGTCCTGATTGCCGCGCGCACGTACCGCAACGGCGTGGTTGTCGCGCTCTTTGTCGCCGACCACCAAGATATAAGGCACTTTTTGCAAACTGTGCTCGCGTATTTTATACGTTATCTTCTCATTACGCAAATCTGTTTGCACCCTAAGTCCTTGTTTTTGCAATTCTTGTGTAACTTGCGCCACATATTCGCTTTGTGCTTGCGAAATGTTGGCAATCACGACTTGAACTGGGGCGAGCCAAGTGGGCAGTGCGCCTGCGTGGTTTTCAATCAAAATGCCGATAAAACGCTCGAGTGAGCCGACAATCGCGCGGTGCAGCATGACGGGCGTTTTACGCTGGTCATGCTCGTCAATGTAGGTCGCGCCGAGGCGCTCTGGCATGAATGCATCGACCTGCATGGTGCCACATTGCCATGAGCG
>CALMCK010000013.1 GCA_937862845.1 uncultured Burkholderiaceae bacterium
GATTTGCCTGTGATGACTTGAAACACACCTGCTGGGATGCCTGCGCGGTGGGCGAGTTCGCCCATGGCGAGTGCGGAAAATGGTGTGAGGTCAGCAGGGCGAACAATCATTGGGCAGCCTGCGGCCATGGCGGGTGCGGCTTTGCGGGTAATCATGGCGTTCGGGAAATTCCATGGTGTGATGGCGACGCAGACGCCGATGGGTTCTTTGGTGACCATGATGCGGCGGTCGGCCATGTGCGATGGGATGTTTTCGCCGTACAGGCGCTTGCCTTCTTCGGCGAACCATTCGATGTAGCTTGCGCCGTAGGCGATTTCGCCTTTGGCTTCGGCGAGCGGTTTGCCTTGTTCGGCGGTGAGAATCGCTGCCAAGTCGTCTTGGTTTTCCATCATCAAATTAAACCATTTGCGCAAAATCGCTGAGCGTTCTTTTGCGGTTTTTTTGCGCCATGCGGGCCATGCGGCATTTGCATCGGCGATGGCTTTGGCGGTTTCGGCTTGGCCGAGGTGCGGGATGGTGCCAATGACTTCGCCTGTGGCAGGGTTGGTGACGGTCATGGTTTCTGTACCAGAAACCCATTCGCCGTTGAGATAGCATTGTTGTTTGAGTAGACTTGGGTCTTTGAGCTTAAGCATTTTGTTTCCTTGGTTGAATATTGATTCGGTTGGTTGAGTGTGGGGTAGTGGTTTTCGCATTCATCGAAAAAGGCTTTCGAGTGGTGTGTGCCAAGCGAAAGCCTTTTGATGGGTGTGTTGCAGTCTGGGTGTTATCCCTGTGCTGCGGCAACCAAGACTTCTTCTAAAATTGTTAAACCTTCGTCGAACACATTGTCTTGTATTGTCAATGGGAACAAGAAGCGAATCACGTTGGCATAAGTGCCGCATGACAACAACAATAAACCGCGTTTGAGTGCAGCCACGCGAACTTTTTGGGTGAACTCAGGTGAAGGCATTTTGGTCATTGGGTCGATGAACTCAACAGCGTTCATCGCGCCTGGGCCGCGCACGTCGGAGATTTGTGGCACTTGTGCACGCAATGCGTTCATACGAGCTTTGATTTTATCGCCGAGGATGTTGGCGCGATCGATCAGGTTTTCAGAGTCGATGATGTCTAAAACTGCATGTGCTGATGCAACGGCCAGTGCATTGCCCGCATAAGTGCCGCCCAAGCCGCCCGGTGCTGGTGCGTCCATGATTTCTGCACGGCCACATACGCCCGAGAGAGGCATGCCGCCTGCCAATGATTTGGCGAATGTCGTCAAGTCAGCCGTCACATCATAGTGCTCCATGGCGAATAATTTGCCCGTGCGACCAAAGCCTGTTTGGACTTCGTCAGCGATGAGTAAAATACCGTGGTCATCGCAGATTTGACGCAGCTCGCGCATGAACGACTGCGATGCCATGTAAAAACCACCTTCGCCTTGAACTGGCTCGAGGATGATGGCGGCGACACGGCTCGGCTCGATGCTGGCTTTAAATAAGTTGTGAATGGCTTTTAAAGAGTCTTTTTCAGAAACACCATGCAGTTCAACAGGAAACGGTGCGTGGTAGATTTCTGATGGGAAAGGACCGAAGCCGATTTTGTACGGTGCGACTTTACCTGTGAGCGCCATGCCCATCATCGTGCGGCCATGAAAGCCACCCGTGAAAGCAATCACACCTGCACGGCCTGTCGCGGCGCGTGCGATTTTAATCGCGTTTTCGACGGCTTCTGCGCCTGTGCTGAAAAACGCGGTTTTTTTGGCGAAATTACCCGGTGTGCGTTCGTTGATTTTTTCTGCCAATGACACATAGCTTTCGTATGGCACGATTTGGTAAGCGGTGTGTAAAAAGCCTTCGTTCAGTTGTTTGGTAATGGCTGCGACTTGTTTCGGGTGGCGGTGACCGGTATTCACCACGGCAATGCCGCCGCCAAAATCAATATAGCGATTGCCTTCGACGTCCCAGATTTCTGAGTTTTCTGCGCGAGCAGCGTAAAAATCAGTCATGACGCCCACACCACGTGGTGTGGCGGCGTTTTTGCGGGTTTGTAAATCAGCGTTGAGCATGGTGTTTCCTTATTTAGTGTAATAGATGTGTCAATGGTTGGTGATTTGAGAGACGCCGGCTGCGAGGCTTGTATCGGTGTTTTTTGTTTTGGTGATGAATGCGTGGTAAAAAATAATCAGCTCATTGTATCAAATGAGTGGGCGAAATATCGGCGGTATTGGCGATATTGGCAGAATTTTTTATCGTTTTAAATGACTTATCGAAAAGAATTTTTGATTGGTGTGGTTTGAGGTGTTTTGACTTTTTAAGTAATAATTCACAATTTAAAATTAAATATATAGATTGCATAAAAGAACTGGTCGTTCTGCGTTTCTTTTTGTATAATATGGTTGTCGTTGGCAATTAGTGGGCGGTCGTCGTTGGTGTGGTGACTCCATTTTTTATCAAATATGTAAAAAATATGCGCTATAGTATGCGCACTCAAATGACGAAACGGCCGCATGGGTTATATTTAAAACCATGGTGCATTCGAACGTACAACTTCTCCGAGCCTTGCGCAGACAGTGGTCTGCGCAAGGTCTTGTTGCGTCTGCAATGGGTGGTGCGACTCGGACGGTGCGCGCGTCGCGTCAGCATGGATTTAGTTTGTTGGAGTTGCTGGTGGTGCTTGCCATCGTTGGTGTGTTGAGTTCAGTCGGTGTGCCTGCGTATCAGCGGTTGGACGAGCAGCAGCGTGTGGACAATGTCACTCGCGAATTTGCCCAACAAATGCAGTCAGCGCGTGTGCTGGCGCAGGCACGGGGCTTGGTGATGTTGGCTTGCCCAGTAGCGGCCGGGGATGTTGATGCGGTCAATCCGAGTTGTTTGAATCTGACCGCAGACAGCTCTTGGCCTGCCTGGGTGTGGCGAGTCAATGGCAACTCTGGTACGGTTGTTTATCGTGGTCAAACAGCCCCAAAGATGGTGTCTTTAACATCAAATCGCGCCACTGTGGCTTTTGATGAAGCAGGGCGTGCCTCTGGTCTTACCAATCTAACAATAACAGTCGCAGCCATCGATGCTCAGACAGGCGTTGCTAATAATTCGCTTCAAAGCATAAAAATCAGAGTGTCAAATTTGGGTCAAGTGACGGTGGAACCATGAGTAAAATATTGGCCCTTCGTGAGTTTTTTCGAGGTAAGCCGCGCTCAGTGTGTGCGCAAAAAGGTTTTAGTTTGTTTGAGGTGTTGTTGGCCATGTTCATCGCCGCAGTGGCGGTCGGTGGCGTGATGTCGATGCATGCACGCAATCTGCGGCAGGTGGCGGACAATGTGGTTTTGACCCGGGCGCAGGATGTGTTGAACAATGCGTCTGCGCGGGTTTCTGTCGGTGTAAACTCTGTCGCAGCGATGAATGCCGATGCTGGCGCCGCGAGTCTCAATTCGGCAGTGAATGCCGATGTCGTGTTGGTACAAAGTGGTCATGAGGGTCGCTTGCTCAGCATTCGTTGGGCCAGTCACAATGCAGATGCGACGGTGTGGCGC
>CALMCK010000014.1 GCA_937862845.1 uncultured Burkholderiaceae bacterium
CGTCGATCACCTGCCAGATGGCTCATTTTAATCAACCGCCAACTGTTCAATTCTTTTAGGCCAATACTCACGTTGGAGCGGGAAAATCCAAGCATCTCACTGATTTGCTCTGCCACCAGCGGCTCTTTAGAAATATAAAGCAGAGCATAAACCTGTCCAACGGTGCGATTTATCCCCCATCGCCCCCCCATCTCACCGAAGTGATGGACGAATTTTTGCTTGGGTGATGTTTGACTCATCAAACTGGATTCTGTGTGCATATATTTTTGTAATTTCAGTAATTAGTGAAACAAGCGAAGAGCATAAACCTGTTTGAACGCAAAAGCAAGCACTGCGTCTGACGCATTTAACGTACTTGCAAAAATACAACAACCACACAGAGCATCACTCAACGCATCACTCAGCGCATCACTCAGCGCACCATAAAAACAGGCAAACCCACGTTTGCCTGTGTTACATAAACAACCAAGTGTCAGCATCGCGCAGCTCTCAACCTTCAACTCTTAAACTTCAACCCTCACCTTAACCTCCATTGGATCAACCAACTGAACGGTGGTGGATGCGAAGCGAATCGCGCCGTTGGTGGCTTCGACGCGCTTGAGAATTTTGCTGAACAGCTCTGTTTTTTGTGGACCTTCTTTTTATATTCCACCACATAGCGCAGCGTGAATTCGACCACAATAATGGCGTGCAGCCAGCCGCCGAGTCGTTTAACAATGCGTAAATATACGTGTCCATGGCGGTTTTTTTGAGGTCTGATGATTCTTTATTGTAGTTACATTAAGTGAAAAACATAATCCTACTTTACGCCCGCTTTGACACGCCTGATGTGCCCGATGTCTTGAGCGCGACCAAAAGCATTGGCTTTTCCTGCACAATATCTGCTCAGATCTCAAAAACCAAAAAATAGCTTGGATTTGCAGCGGACTCTGAAACGACACAACTTGAGTAACAACAAATGCGTCGTTCAAACAACGCACGCCAGCGCAGCCCAATGCGGTGAAAAAACGCACGGCTATTTTTCATTGGCCGTGCGCATGGGTGCTGTGTTTATATCCATCGCTGTTTTATGGTTTCTGATGCCATTCCTTCGAGAGTGCTTCGTCGGCATCAATTTTTTGGATGGGCTGGTTTCTGACGCAAATCAGATTCTCGTCGCTGACATACTGACAAGTGCCAATGTACAAATCGGCGTGGCCGCCTTCATAGTGACACGCTTGTGATTTTTCTTTTTCATGGCAAGCCTGAGTGGCGGCTTTGGATAAAGGCGCCGAGTGCGCATGGGCGTGGCCAGCAAATACCACCAAAGCGAAAGCAGCAAGGTTAACAGAGATTTTATTCATGGTCGCTCCCATTATCTTTTGTTGGTTTGGGCATGGCCAGCTGGAGGTGGACGGCCTCCGCCACCTTGGGGCGGGCCGATGTCTGCCCCGCCTGCAGAAAGAGGGACCTCACCATGCAAGCAGCCTATCATCATGTTCTCACTCGGGCTGGCTGCACGGTAGTGGTAGCCACGGACTGCATCGCTTGTGCCACGACATTCATCCAACGCCTCTGCTTCTTTTCCTGCGGCATCCTTCATGGCGTAGATGCCATAACCATCCGCCGCGTAACCGACCAACGGCGCATATCCATCACTGCCAATAGGCTTATCTGTACATCCTGTTGACGAATGGTAATGGTAACCTTGATGCTCATTAATATGGCCGCCGCAGTCATCAAAAGCAGCAATGGTGTAGCTACTCAAAATAGCATCAATCGGCGCTGAACCTGACAGCTCGGCACCATCGAGTGCGATACCGACAGTGCGGGCTCGCTCAGCTTTAGTCGCAGCTATTGGCTTAACTGGGATAAGGTAAGTTCGGGAAAACCCCTCATCGAGATAGCTCATTTCACACTCGATGCAGTTTTGCTTATATTGCTCTTCCACATCGGGGCGTGC
>CALMCK010000015.1 GCA_937862845.1 uncultured Burkholderiaceae bacterium
GCTGAACGCTCGCGTCATGCACAGTTGACCGCCCATGCCCGCGACGCCAATGCCGATGAGTTTGGCGGTGGAGAGCCATGTGAATGTTGACCAACCGAGCAGCATCACGCCGACAGAACCTGTGATGACCACCGAACACGAAAACAGCAACACCGTGCGCCACTCAGGCTCGCCCAATTGACCCAAGGCTTTAACCGTCATGTAAGCGGTCGCGGCAAAAAATCCCGCCGCCAATGCGCAGAGCAAAGCAAATGGTTGAAAGGCGTTGTGCGCGAATGGATTAAAAATCATCAACACGCCGACAAAGCCCAGAACAATCGCACCGAAGCGCAGCCACTGTTGACGCAAAATACCGGGGAAGTATGTGCGGTATAGCATGGCCAGTGCAATGAACAAAGGCGATGTGTAAATCAGCGTGCTGGCCGTGCCGAGCGGCAGCTGAGTGGTGGCATAAAAGCCGAGCCACATCGAGCCCATGCCGCTGATGTTGCGCCGTGCATGGATGTCAATGTGTCGCCCAAACATGGAAAAACCTTGGTGATAAGCATATGCGGCGATAAACAGCATGCTGGGCAAACCACGGAACAAAACGATTTCACCGAGGTTGTGCTGC
Organism: uncultured Burkholderiaceae bacterium; assembly: GCA_937862845.1. Taxonomy (GTDB): domain Bacteria; phylum Pseudomonadota; class Gammaproteobacteria; order Burkholderiales; family Burkholderiaceae; genus Hydromonas. Next base: position 614 of record CALMCK010000015.1, read on the forward strand.
GCGCTCGCCAGCTTGACGAACATGCCCATCAAAGCGAAAAAAAACGAAGCGGCGAGCATCCAGAGTGATTGCATGGGTTATTTATTGGTGAGTTTAAAGATATCTTTGTTGGCGTCATACACTTTGGTTTCGATTTCCATCATGCCCAGCACCGTGTGAAATAAATTGTCTTGCGAAAATGGCTGCTGTTCTGCCGCTTTTAGCTTATCAAAAGAGATTTCATCAAAGTTATCCGACAGCCACACCACAGCACCGACATGGGTTTGCGCTTCAGGAGCAAAGGCATAAGGCATGCCGTGCAGATACACACCATTTTCGCCCAGAGACTCACCATGGTCGCCCATGTAAAACATCGCTGACTCAAATTTAGGCGCATTGGTTTTCAGCAAACCGATGACTTTAGAGAGGAAATAATCGGTGTATAAAATCGTGTTGTCATACGCATTGGAGATTTCTTCATCGCTGCATTGATTCAGCTGAGTGTTTTGACAAGCGGGTTTGAACTGTTCAAAGGCAGCGGGGTAACGTTTGTAATACGCAGGGCCGTGGCTGCCCATCTGATGCAAAACAATCGTGACATCGCCGCTCGGATGTTGGTCGATGTAGTCTTGTAAGCCGACCAGCATGCCTTCGTCGCGGCACTCGATATCACAAACAGTATTGTTTTTCGGATCTTTGTAATCTTCATAAGTGACGTTTTCTGGGCGGACGGCCACGCCTTTGGAGTCGGAGTTGTTGTCGCGCCAGAGCACGCTCACGTCCGCATGGCCGAGCACGTCAATGAGGTTTTCTGAGGCATCAAATTTAGCATCGCTGTAGTCTTTGCGGCCGAAAGGCGAAAACATACACGGCACGGACACAGCGGTGCTGGTGCCGCAGGATGTGAAGTTTTTAAAGCTCACGACTTTTTCTTGTGCCAATAGTGGGTTGGTTAATTTGCCGTAACCATTGAGCGAAAACCGGTCCCAGCGGGCGGTTTCGCCAACCACAATCACAATGAGTTCACGATGGACATCGGATGCAGGGATGTTCGCATCCTTCCCCAAAGGTGCCGCATCCTTGGGCGCGATTTTTTTACCTTTAAATAAAAATTGCATGCTTGAGTAAATCGGCGTGATGGGATTGGCATAAAAACGGATGGATTTGAACTCTCTGAAAAAAGATGAATAATGGCTGCTGAGTCCGACAATATTGGCCATGGCGATGGATAAAAACAACACGATCAATATAGTTTTTTGTCCGATGGCTTGCATTAGAGTGCGTTTTGGTGCGGAAACTTTAAGCAGTCTATGAAACACATAACTGGGCAGCACACCCAAAAATGCAATGTACATCAATAATTTAGCCGTCAATAAATCGCCCGCTTCTTTTGCGTTGGTTTGTGCTGCGTTAATGAGCATGGTTTTGTCAATCACCACATTGAATGTGTCCATGTAGTACGCGGCCAATGCCGCGATGAAAAACAGAATCGGCAAAATGATTTTGGTCGTGCGTCGATGGCACAGCAATGTGAGCAATAAACCGATGATGCAAAATAAAACCAGCGCCAGTGAAATGACAAACATTAAGTTTTTCGGCAGGGGGTAAGCGTTTAAAACCTGCGAAAAAAAAGCGGTGTTGTACAACGCTGTGAATAACGCGGCGGCGAGCAGTATGATTTTATGGGTGTTGAGAAATTTTTTCATGGGTATTAAATTCTTTAAAATTAGGCAAGCGATAAGCAGGGTGGTCAGCGTATCACTTGTTTCTTAGCTGGGCATGAGCGGCTAAGTCGCGTTGATGTATTTAGAGGCGGTTTAGACTCGCTTAAAGGCTCTCACACATTCGCTCACGAGCGCAGGGCCTTGATAAATCAAACCACTGTAGACTTGAATCAAGTTTGCGCCCGCATTTATTTTCTCGAGTGCATCATCGGCATTGCCGATGCCGCCGACACCGATGATGGGCAGGGCGCCTGCGAGTGCGGTGGAGAGCTTTTGTATCACTTGCGTTGCAGCGTTGCGCACGGGCATGCCACTTAAGCCGCCGGTCTCGTTGCCGTGTTTTAAATGAGTGACAGCGGTTTTATCAAGTGTGGTGTTGGTGGCGATGACGCCGTCGATGCGGTGGCTTTTGAGGAGTTCGGCGATGATGTTGAGCTGTTCGTCATCCACGTCTGGGGCGATTTTTAGCGTCATGGGCACGTATTTTTGATGGGTGTCGGCGAGTTGCAGTTGCGATTGTTTGAGCTGTTTGAGCAAGTCGTCGAGCGCGTCTTGGCTTTGTAAGTCGCGCAGGTTTTTGGTGTTGGGTGATGAGATGTTGACGGTGACGTAGCTGGCGTGTGCATAGACTTTTGACAGACAAATCAGGTAGTCTGAGACGGCGTTTTCCATCGGTGTGTCTGCATTTTTACCGATGTTGATGCCGAGAATGCCGCCGTTTTGGGTGAATTTGGCTTGCTTTACGTTCGAGATGAGTGCGTCGACGCCTTGGTTGTTAAAGCCCATGCGGTTGATGATGGCTTGGGCTTCTGGCAGGCGAAACAGGCGTGGTTTTGGGTTGCCCAGTTGTGGCCGCGGTGTGATGGTGCCGATTTCGATGAAGCCGAAACCGAGGCGGGCGAGCACGTCGATGTGTTCACCGTTTTTATCCAGCCCTGCGGCCAAACCGACGCGATTTGGAAAAGTCAGTCCCATGCATTGATGGGCTTGAGCGGGCTCTGAAAAATTGGGCAGTAAGCCCATGCGCAAAGCCTGATGGGCGAATTTGAAAGCGAGATGGTGTGATTTTTCAGCGTCGAGCTTGAACAGTAGGGGTTTAATCAGAGGGTACATGTGTATTCTTGGTGAAGGTTTGCCAATGGTTGTCAATGAGGATTTCGGCTGCGGAAAAATTGGCTTTGTAGGCCATTTTT
>CALMCK010000016.1 GCA_937862845.1 uncultured Burkholderiaceae bacterium
GTGGCGGGCATCATCGGCGCGGTGCTGACAGGTGCTTTTGCATTCTCTACAGGTGTTGGCATCGAAACAGGTCCACAGATTGTTTTGCAACTCGAAGCTGTCGGCGCGACCATCGTCTACTGCGCGGTGATGACCTTTGTGATTTTGCAATTGATTAAATTCACCATCGGTCTGCGTGTGCCGCAAGCGGATGAAGTCCAAGGCATTGACATCACCAACCACGAAGAAACAGGCTACACATCTTAATAAAGTTTCACATATTTGCCAGTATCCACAAAAAATCGCCAGCTTTCGCTGGCGGTTTTTTTGAGTGCAGTGATGCTCGGATTTATTTAAATCAACTCACGGTGCGGCATAAAATACATAGTTGGTCGAGTAGTCGCTTCTTTCAAAATAAACTTTAACCTCGCCTGGATCGACTTTGCCGTTGAGGTTTAAATCAATCCTGCCATAACCATAACGGTATGGGCGCGGGGTTTTGTCATCGGTGCCCATGGCGGTGGAGAGTTTGTCGATTTCTAAAAATCGTTTGACCAAATTTGGCCCCGCGTATACTTCCAACACGCCATTGGTGCCGGTCCAGTTTTGCACACTGCGGCCGATTTTGTTTTGTGTTTCTTGGGTACAGCTGCTCAGCGCCATCGCAGCGACGGCCAAAGTCAAAAATTTAAGTGTGGTCGTTTTCATATTTTCCTCAGGTTGGTTTTTACGTCATTTAAATATCTGCGCCATTATACGACAATCCATCATTCATCGGATAAGGCGGCCAACTGCTCGGCCTGATACTCAGCCGCCATGGCGTTGAACATATCGTCCAAATCACCATCGAGCATGGCGTCGATTTTATACCACGTCAGATTCACACGATGGTCGGTGATGCGCCCTTGCGGAAAGTTATAAGTGCGGATGCGCTCACTGCGATCGCCCGAGCCGACCAGAGATTTTCGCGTCGCGGCTTGTTCTTGTTGCTGCTCGCGCACCTGCGCATCGCGAATGCGGGTAACGAGGATTTTCATCGCCATGGCTTTATTGCCATGTTGCGAGCGTCCGTCTTGGCACTCGACCACAGTGCCAGTGGGCAGGTGCACGATGCGCACGGCTGAGTCGGTTTTGTTAATGTGCTGACCGCCCGCACCCGACGCGCGGAATGTGTCGATGCGCAAATCGGCGGGATTGATGTTCACCTCACCGATTTCATCGACCTCTGGCATGACCGCGACGGTGCACGCAGAGGTGTGTATGCGGCCTTGCGACTCGGTCTCTGGCACACGTTGGACGCGGTGACCGCCCGATTCAAATTTCATTTTTGAGTAAACATTCGCGCCCATGATGCGCACGATGACTTCACGATAACCACCCAGCGCAGATGCAGACTCGCTCATGATTTCAACCTGCCAACGCGAGCGCTCGGCGTAGCGCGTGTACATGCGCAACAAATCGCCCGCAAACAGCGCAGACTCATCGCCGCCGGTGCCTGCACGGATTTCCAATACGATGTTGCGCTCGTCGTTTTCATCTTTGGGCAGCAGCATGGTTTGCAGCGCGTCGGCCAATTCATCGAGCCGCGCTTTTCCCGCTTGGTATTCTTCTTGCGCAAAGGCTTTGAGCTCTGGGTCGCTCATCAACTCCTGCGCGGATGCGATGTCTTGCTCGGTTTGAATGTATTCATTGAACGTCACCACCACAGGCGTGATTTCTGCGTGCTCTTTGGTGAGTTTACGGTAATTGTCGATGTCATTCGTGACATCGGGTTGCTGCAACATGGCATCGACTTCGGCTTGACGCATGTCGAGTTGCGCGAGTTTTTCTCGCATGGAGTTTTTCATGGTGGTCTCTAGTGAATGTGCTGCGACGTTCTGAAAAGCGCTCTGCGCTATGGTTTGTTCAGCCACGCTTGCGTCGCGACTTGCCACGCGTGGCGCAGCTCTGCGTCATCTGACTGCACGCCGACAGTCGGCTCGTGCAGGAGTTTATTGGTGAGGCGCTGCGACATTTGCTTCAATGCATTTTCAAGCTCATCTATGCCAATCTCGCTGCGCTGAGCAAATGAATTCAACGCGCGCTCAAGCTCTGCTTGACGCAATCGCTCGACGCGCTGACGCAGATTTAAAACGTGCGGCACATGGGCACGACGGCTTTGTTCGGCATCAAACAATCGAACATGCCTGTCAACAATAACATGCGCATCGGCCAATGCCGCTTCGCGCTGCGCGCCGTTTTGCTGAACGATTTGCGACAAATCATCGACGGTGTACAGATAGGCATCGGAAAGTTTGGCCACAGCGGATTCGATGTCGCGCGGCACACCCAAATCGACCAACACCATCGGCCGATGGCGGCGTTTTTTGAGCGCTGACTCGACCATGCCCAACCCAATGATGGGCAAAGTCGATGCCGTGCAGGTCACCACCACGTCAAATTCGGCGAGGTGATCAGGCAGCGCCGACAAACGCAACACTTCTGTATTGAGATGACTGTAGGGCTCCAACAAAGCCTGCGCCTTGTCCAACGAACGATTGGCGACCGCCAAACGCGCGGGCGACTGACCCGCCAAATGCGCGACCACCACATCCATCATCTCGCCCGCGCCGACCAGCAGCACATTGAGTTGCGTGAAATCATCAAACACCCGCTTGGCCAATTTGACCGAAGCGGCCGCCATCGACACCGAGTGCTCGCCGATGGCGGTGTTGGTGCGCACATCTTTGGCAACGGCAAAACTTTTTTCAAACCACTGCAACAATTCTGTATCGACCGTCTGCGCTTGCTGCGCCATGCGCAAAGCTTGCTTCATTTGCCCTAAAACCTGCGGCTCGCCCAACACCATCGAATCCATACCCGACGCCACCGCGAAGGCATGACGCACCGCCGCCTCACCGTCATACACATAACTGTGTGCCGTCAAATCCGCCAACGGCACCTCATGGTGGCTCGCCAGCCATGCCAACACCTGCGTGGCATCGTGCGCACTCGACACACCATAAACCTCCATCCGATTGCACGTCGAGAGCACCGCCAGCTGCGCCATAGCGGACGCGCCCAGCTCTTTTTGCAAAGCAGGCAAAGCACGCTCAACGTCTGACGGCGCGAATGCAACGCGCTCGCGCAGAACCAGTGGCGCGGTGGTGTGGTTTAGACCGATGACGAACAGACTCATAAAATATGGTTTTAGACTTAAAAAGCAGCGGGAAACTTGGTATTATACTCGGCAAAGTCGTCACGGGCTACGCTTGCGCATCACGTCCGTCGCATTCCCCTATTTTTCATCCTTTAGATGGACAACGCATGTTTTTACAACAAGAACTCTGGCTCATCCTCATCGGCCTCATCACCGCATGGGTGGTCAAAAAAACCAGCGGCTCAGCCGCACCCTATCGGCGGGTGGCATTATTCGCCAGCATCGCCGCACTGATGGTTGGTGAGTTCGGCATGCTCGCCAAAGGCTTCGCCCCCGCTGCTGCGTTTTTCCCAACTGACATTCGCGGTTTACTGTTCACCAGCATCGCAGCGTTCCTCGCCGCAAAATTCGTCGTGCGCTCGCCGAAGCGCAGCACCCCCAAAAGCCGCACAAAATCCAATAAATAAATTGAGACCTTCATGACTTCTGTGAATCACCCATCCAAAAACTCGAACAACGATGACTGGAACAACGACGCACCCGCTGATTTGAAAACAGACGAGCAGACGATTAACCAAAAAGACTTGGCCAGCTTTTCAAGCATTTTGCGTTTCGCTTCAACTTACTGGGGAGGCACGGCGGCTTTGTTAGCGATGGCGGCATTCATCACAGGTTTAATATATCTGGTGACCAATGAGGTATGGTACGAGTCCGTCCGAACCAATGTATCAGCCATGGTCAGTGCCATTGCGACATTTAATATGGCGGCTTTCTGGTCGTTGGCTTGGCTGTCCATCAGCATCGTGCTGTCGCTGGGGCTGGCTTATTATCTTATTTACAAAAAACTAAAGTCATACAACGACATGGTGAGTGCATGGGGCTTGGCACTGCTCATCATTGTATTGTCGACCATCAATGTGAAATTGGGCGTGGAACTGATTGAGTGGTCAGGCAGTTTTTGGGAAGACATCAAAAACAAAGAAGTCGCCAAATTCATCCCTGGACTGATGTTGTTCGCCCAACTCGCATTCACCTCCATCGTGGTGGGCACGTACCGAATCTTCTTTAGCCAGATGTTACAAGTCCGCTGGCGCACATGGCTCACCGCTCGAGCCAGCAACCGCTACCTATCTAACCATCGTTTTTATCATCTCGAACAACACCGCACACAGGACAATCCTGACCAGCGTATTGCCGATGATTTGGACCGCTTCACCAGCTTGGGGATTTCGTTGTTTTTCGGTTTTTATTTGGCCGCGCTATCTGTGTACGAATACTCAAACGCATTGATTAAAATTGCTGGCGACATTGAGTTTGAGTTTGACTTGTTGGGTCATCACTTCAGCATCGCCAACTACATGTTTTGGGCGGTACTTATTTACACCATCATTGGCTCGACAGTGATTCATTTTATCGGTCGTCGATTGGTGAAAATCAACTTTTTAACCGAACGCTATAACGCCAACTTTCGTTACCACTTGATTCGTGCACGCGAGTACGCCGAAGGTATCGGCTTTTTACGTGGTGACGCACACCACATTCGCACCGCCCGCCATCTGTTTGGCGTGATTCGTGCGAATTGGTATGCATTGATGTGGCGCATCAAATACCTCGGGTTTTCATCAAGCATCTACGCCCAGTTTGGCATTATTTTTCCCGTCGTCGTTGCCGTACCGCGTTACTTTGCAGGGACATTAACCTTTGGCGGCATCATGCAAGTCATCCGAGCTTTTGGCGAGTTGCGTGACTCATTGTCATGGTTCATCGACAACTACAGTACCATCACTGAACTGCGCGCATCATCGACGCGATTGTTTAACCTCGAGAAAGCACTCAAACAAATCGACGCGCAAAATGAGAAATCAGCGTTGGCCGTGTCGCCCAACAACACTGGCGGCGTCGTGCTCAGTCATGTTTACCTCAACCGTCCACAGTTTGATGAACAAAATCAAATCCACGAAACACCGCAAGTGCTTGGTCTTGACTGGCAAATCACACCGGGTCAACGCTGGCTGATTACGGGCGCATCAGGTTCGGGCAAAAGCACGATACTGCGCGCCATCGCAGCGCTCTGGCCATACGGCAGAGGCCACATCGATGTGCCACAAAAAAGCAAAATTCAGTTCTTACCACAAAGACCGTACTTCCCTGTCGCTACGCTGCGCGACGCATTGGCCTATCCTGCTGCGGCGGATGCTTACACCGATGCGGCCTATGAGACTGTGTTGGAAATGAGTCAACTCAAGCATTTGCAAACCCGCTTATCTGAAACCAACAACTGGCTACAAGTTTTATCAGGCGGCGAGCAACAGCGCCTTGCCTTTGCCCGCGTGTTTTTGCAACGCCCTGATTACCTGTTCCTCGATGAGGCGACCGCATCATTGGACTTGGACAACGAGCATGCTTTGTACACCACGCTGGTGTCGTTTTTGCCCAACCTGACTTTGGTCAGTGTGTCGCACCACGAGCAACTCAAAGAATTCCACAACCACGCGCTTCATTTAACGCCTGATGAGCTCGGTGGATTCAAAGCAAAAACCCAAACCCTTTAAAGAAAAACCATGCACTACACTGACCTGCGCGACTTCATTGCCCAACTTGAAAAAATGGGCGAACTCAAACGCATCACGCAACCAATTTCCACGGTCCTCGAGATGACCGAAATCTCCGACCGCGTGCTCAAAAAAGGCGGGCCTGCACTGCTGTTTGAAAACGTGGCGGACGGCGATAAAAAACACAGCATGCCGGTCCTCGCGAATTTATTTGGCACGCCGCGCCGTGTCGCGCTCGGCATGGGTGCGCAGGATGTGTCCGAGCTGCGCCACATCGGCACACTGCTCGCCACACTGAAAGAACCCACGCCACCTGCGGGCTTTAAAGAAATCGGCAAGCTGGGCGAAATGGTCAAAGCCGTGTGGGACATGCGCCCGAAAGTCATAAAAAACGCCGCCGTGCATGACACCATCATCGAAGGCGATGATGTTGACTTAAGTCAACTGCCCATTCAGCACTGCTGGCCTGGAGATGTTGCGCCCTTAATCACCTGGGGTTTGGTCGTGACCAAAGGCCCGCACAAAACCCGCCAAAACCTCGGCATTTATCGCCAACAAGTATTGGGGCGCAACAAACTCATCATGCGCTGGCTCGCCCATCGCGGTGGCGCACTTGATTTTCGCGACCACTGCATTGCGCATCCAGGCGTCCCCTTTCCCATCAGCGTTGTGCTCGGCTGCGACCCCGCCACCATTCTCGGCGCAGTCACGCCCGTGCCCGACACATTGTCCGAGTATCAGTTCGCAGGCCTGCTGCGCCACTCGCGCACCGTGCTGACCCAGTGCATCGGCAACGAATTAACCGTGCCCGCGAATGCAGAGATTGTTTTAGAAGGTGTGCTGCACCCGAACGAGACCGCGCTCGAAGGCCCATACGGCGACCACACCGGCTACTACAACGAGCAAGAAACCTTCCCCGTATTCACCGTCGAGCGCATCACCATGCGCCGCGACCCGATTTACCACTCCACCTACACCGGCAAACCGCCCGACGAGCCCGCAGTGCTTGGCGTCGCGTTGAACGAAGTGTTTGTGCCGATTTTGCAAAAACAGTTCCCAGAAATCATCGATTTTTATTTGCCGCCCGAAGGTTGCTCCTATCGAATGGCCGTGGTGTCCATCAAAAAACAATACGCAGGCCATGCCAAACGCGTCATGTTCGGCATCTGGTCGTATCTGCGTCAATTCATGTACACCAAGTTCATCATCGTCGTCGATGACGACATCAACGTGCGCGACTGGAATGAAGTCATGTGGGCGATCACCACCCGCATGGACCCGACGCGCGACACGACGCTGGTCGACAACACACCGATAGACTACCTCGACTTCGCCTCCCCTGTGTCAGGCCTCGGCTCAAAAATGGGCATGGACGCCACCAACAAATGGGCGGGCGAAACCACACGCGAATGGGGCACGCCGATTGTGATGGATGAAGCGGTTAAACTTAAAGTGGATGATTTATG
>CALMCK010000017.1 GCA_937862845.1 uncultured Burkholderiaceae bacterium
ATATTTACGAAGGGTATCGGCATGGCGACGCCAAAAATTGGGGCTTGTTGCAGCTGCGCAAAAAAGGCTTGCGTGATTTTGGCGGCGCTTTGTCGGCTGACTCTGCCCAACAAATTGCGCTGGGGTTGGAGACTTTGTTTTTACGAATTGAGCGTGCGGGCAGCAACGCATTGAAATTGGCCGAGTATTTGAACCAGCACCCAGCCGTTGCGCAGGTGGATTATCCTGGTTTGCCAAGCCATCCTCAGCACCGCCGTGCGGCTGAGTATTTTACGAAAAGTAATTTCGGTACTTTGCTGTCGTTCACCCTCAAAGACGGTGGCAAACACCCGTTTGAGGTTCTCGATGCGCTTAAAATCAACATGATTGCCACAGGACTGGGCGACAATCGCAGCATGGCGCTGCCGGTGACGCAAACTATTTTTGCCGAAATGCCCGCGTCGCGTCGCGCGGATTGGGGTATTGCCGATGGTTTGATTCGCGTCTCGGTGGGGATTGAGCAGATTGAGGATTTGATGGATGATTGGGCGCAGTCTTTGGCTGCCAGCTGATGTTTGATGAAGACTTGAATAAATAAAAACCTGCTTGTGCAGGTTTTTATTTATGGTGCCCAGACTGCTTTTGATAGGGCCATCACGGCATCCACATGGGTTTGTACGCTGGATAATTTAACCCGTGTGTGTGCGATGTTTTGTAGGCGCATGCCGTGCTGCACTGCGCGGTAGTGGCGGTAGGCATTGGCGGCGGCTTCGGCGATGTCGAGTTTGATCAGGCCTGCATTCGCTGCGCGTAGGAGCAGGGCGATGTTGCCCATGTTGTCTTGCAGCTCAGGGTGGTTGTGGCTGTGCAGTAAAACCAGTGCTTGTACGCAAAACTCGATGTCGACCATGCCGCCTGTGTCGTATTTGACATCAAATAATTCGGTGGGGTTGGGGTGACCTGCTTGAATTTTCTCACGCATGGCGAGGACTTCTTCGATGACTTTCGCTTGTTCGCGTGGCTGGGTGAGAATCTCACGGCGCTCACATTCAAACCATGCACCGATGGTGGCGTCGCCCGCACAGTAACGTGCTCGGGTGATGGCTTGATGTTCCCAGAACCATGCTGATTGCGTTTGGTATTGTTTAAACATGCTCAAACTGGTGACCAGCAGCCCGCTCGCACCGTTTGGCCGCAGGCGATAGTCTGTTTCAAATAGCACGCCGGCAGGTGTCGGCGCGGTGAGCCAGTTGTTCAGTCGTTGGGCAAATCGTGCGTAAATATCTGCGGCATCTGGGTGTGGGTCGTCGTATAAAAAAACCAAATCAAGGTCAGAGGCGTAGCCCATCTCTTTACCGCCCAGCTTGCCGTAAGCAATAATGGCGAAAGTGGGGGCCTCTTGGTGACGCTTGGGAAATGCGCGCCAGCAAAAAATCAACGCTTGGCGCAACAAAATATCAGTGAGCTCAGACAGATGATCGGCGAGCTGCTCGACAGTCCACAAGCCATCAAGCTCTTGTGCCAACAAGCGAAAAACCTGTGCGTGTTGGGTCTCTCGTAAAATATCCATTTGCCGCTCCACGTCTGGCGTGGCGGACTCTACCATGGCGTGGGCGAGTTCATTGTGCAGCTGCGCCTCGACTGTTGGCCAGTCAGGTGGCGTGTGCAATGCGGGTGTGAGCAGCTCGTCGAGCAACAGTGGATGAGCGGTCAAATAATCCGCTGCCCAGCGTGAGCGGGTCATCAGCTCGATGAGGTGGGCGAGCGCTTTCGGGTATTCGTGCAGCAATGCCAAATAGCTGCTGCGCTTGGCGACTGCGTCAAAAAAATTAAACACACGCATGGCGTATTCGACAGGAATCGGTGCGCTGTGTTGCTCTTGCAATACCGACAAAGTGCGCAACACCAGTTGTCGGTAACGCTTTTGGCTGCGCTCGGGCAACTGAATAATGCGCACATCTGTGTCGAGACGCGCGAGGTATTCTTGCAGGGTGTTCGGGGTGTCGAATGCCGCGAGTAGATTGGCGTCGTCGTCGTTTTGGGGCATTGTGTTGTGGGCGAGTGCTGTGTCGCTGACGGGCTCAAACAGCTCGGCGAATTGCTCGGCGACCACGCGCATGGCATGGCTTAGCTGGTTTTGAAGCGCCTCGGCATCGCTCAGCTGCATGGCGTGGGCGAGTTTGGTCTGCGTTTCTTTATCGTCTGGCAGGGTTTGAGTCTGGGCATCATTGAGGTATTGAATCCGATGCTCGAGGTGGCGTAAAAAAACATAGTCACGCGTCAACTCGTTGATTTGTTCAGGTGCCAGTAGATTGGCGAGGCCGAGCTCAGGCAAAATAGCGAGGGTGGCTTTTTGTTGTAAATTGGGTTGGCGCGCACCTTTGATGATCTGATGCAATTGCACAATAAACTCCACTTCGCGGATGCCGCCTGCACCGACTTTGACATCGATGATGTGGTTTTGGGTGCGCAGCTCGGCTTTGCTGCGAATTTTATTGTGCACATCGCGCAGCGCATCGATGGCGTCATAGTCGAGGTAACGACGAAAGACAAATGGTGTGATGAGTTGCTGCAGAGCAGTGGCATTGACCTCGTTGGTATTGGCTGAGTTAATCACACGACTCTTTAACCATGCGAAGCGCTCCCATGTCCGCGCTTGAGACAGCAGGTATTTTTCAAGCATCGACAAACTCACACACAGCGCACCGCTCGCGCCATTTGGGCGCAAGCGCATGTCGACGCGAAACACGAAGCCGTGTTCGGTCACATCGTCGAGCAGCTTAATCACTCGCCTGCCGAGTTTGTCAAAAAACTCACTGTGCGACAAAGTTCGCCGACCACCAGGGCCCAACACCGTCTCACCCTCGTGGGCATAGACGAAAATCAAATCAATGTCCGACGAGACGTTGAGCTCAAACCCTGCCAACTTACCCATGCCCAAAACCATCAACGCCATGACGTGGCCAGTGTCGTCAAACGCATCGCCATTGACCTCAACCAGTGCGGCACGCGCCACAGACATGGCGTGCATGATGGCACTGTCGGCAAATCGGCTGATGGTTTGTGTGACAGCATTCAGACTCTGCTCGGTCGGCGCTTGGGTCAAGTCAAATTCATTGAGCGCGACCATGATGTGTGCACGCGTCAATCGCAGAGCGACAGCGCAAGCGTATTCGGCATCGTGGTGTTGCGGTGTGAATTGTGTGATTAAATCATCAATGTCCTGCGCGCTGAGCGGCAGGCGTGAGGACAGCTCAGTGATAAGGGTGGCGTTCATGCGTCCGCTGCTCATCTGGCGAGCGGCATAGCTGGAATAATCGGTGGCTTTGAGTGCGGTCATTGGTGTGTTTTTCTGGTCGAAAATGGGTGTGGTTTGTGGTATTGTAGCCTTTAATTGAGCCGTATAAAAGTCTGGGTGTCGCATCATCCATCACCCGCACAACGGCCACCAATCATTGCGCGCAGATTTGCGGCGCACCTCAAAAAACTGGAGTGGTGATGTCAGAGTTGTCTCTAAAAATTGCGTGCGTACAAATGGTCTCGAGCGTGTCCGTCGAATCGAATCTGGAGGCGGCCGCCCGCGGCATCGCACAGGCGGCGGCCGATGGCGCGCAGCTGGTTGTACTGCCTGAGTATTTTTGCCTGATGGGGCAACACGAGACGGACAAATGGGCGATTGCTGAAGCGTATGCCGGTAACAATGTGACTGCAGCAACACCATTGCAAATGTTTTTGCGCACGCAGGCGATGCAGCATGGTATTTATTTGGTGGGTGGTACGATTCCATTGACCTGCGAAGGCACGCAAAAAGTCTACAACACCTGCTTAATTTACTCGCCCAGCGGCGACGTGCAAGCGCGCTACGATAAAATCCATCTGTTTGGTTTTAAAAACGGAGATGAGTCCTACAGCGAAGGCGACTCGATACTCGCGGGCGATTTGACAGCGCCCAATTCACCCTGTGTGTGGGACAGCCCGTGGGGGCGAATCGGTCTGTCGATTTGCTACGATGTGCGCTTTCCCGAACTGTACCGCGCCGCGGGCGAAGTACTCGCTTGGGTTTGTGTCGCCGCATTCACACACACGACAGGGCAAGCGCACTGGGAAATCCTCCTGCGCGCCCGCGCGATTGAGAACCAATGCTATGTGCTGGCGTGCGGGCAGGGCGGCTTGCACGACAATGGCCGACGCACGTTCGGCCACTCAATGGTGATTGATCCATGGGGTGTTGTGCAGGCAGTACAGTCAGAAGGCATGGGCGTTGTCAGTGCGAATCTGTT
>CALMCK010000018.1 GCA_937862845.1 uncultured Burkholderiaceae bacterium
ATTTAGTGTGGTTTATTTTGAAGTATCTGAGCCACCGCCCACTGCGCTGCCGCCATACCAAAACTGGCGGTGACCATGACAGAGGAGCCAAAACCCGCGCAGTTTAGGCCTTGTGGTGCAGTATCTGTGCCGCCTTCACCGCCGTCTGTGGCGCAGGCCGCGCTGGGGTAGCGAACCGCTTCATCAGAGTACAAAACTGGCACAGACATTTTCGGCATGACTTTGCCTTTGGCTGGCACATGTGGTGGTTTGGTGGGATTGAGTGCGCGCAAGCGTTGACGAATTTTCGCGAGTATCGGGTCTTGGATGCTGTGCGCGATGTCGGCAAGCTGGATGCGCGTGGCGTCGATTTTACCGCCCGCCGCACCGCAGGTCAGCAATGGTTGGCGGCGGCGCTTGCATTCGAGAATCATGGCCAGTTTGGCGCGAACCTGATCGGCACAGTCAAGAATGATGGCATCTGTGGGCAGCAGGTGCAGATTGGTTTCGTCAATGAAATCGTCGATTTCATGAATCACGCAATTGGGGTTGATTTGCAAAATACGTTCGGCCAGCGCGGTGATTTTTGCTTTGCCAAAATTGTCATTGACGGCCTGTATCTGGCGATTGACATTTGACTCGGCGACATGATCTGCGTCCACCAGCGTCAACTCACCAATGCCGCAGCGCGCCAGTGCCTCCACCGCCCATGAGCCGACGCCGCCGACGCCGACCACGCAGACATGCGCGTGCAGGAGATGTTCGGTGCTTTGCTCGCCGTAGAGGCGGTTCAGTCCTGCAAATCGGCGTGTGGTGTTCATTGGGTAATCCGTATCAGTGGGGCAGTGTCATGGGTTGTTGTCAGCATGGTGGGGCTTCTGGTTGAAAATAGGATTTTAACACAGCTCGATTGCAGTAAAATGGCGACATCTTAAAACCCAAGGAGTCACCATGTTGGACTTGAGTCACGTACGTCAAGACTACCTCAACGCCGCCTTAAGCGAGGACGATGTTGATGAGAATCCATTGGCGCAATTCGCTCAGTGGTTTAATGAGGCTCAAGCCGCACAAGTGGCTGAGCCGAATGCGATGACGCTCGCAACTGTCGGCACCGATGGCCGCCCATCGGCGCGCATTGTGCTGATTAAAGAGGCGCGCGCTGATGGGGTGGTCTGGTTCACGAATTATGACAGCCGCAAAGGCCAAGATTTGGCCGCCAACAACCATGCTGCATTGCTGTTTTTTTGGCAGCCGCTTGAGCGACAGGTGCGCATCGAAGGCGTGGTGTCGCGGATTTCCGATGCCGATTCTGACGAGTATTACCACAGCCGTCCTGTCAACAGTCGGCTCGGTGCATGGAGCTCGCCGCAAAGCGAAGTGATTGACAGCCGTGAGGTCTTGGCGTCAAACTTGCAAAGTTTCGTCGAGAAATTTGGCGACGCCCCCCCGCGTCCTGCGCACTGGGGTGGTTATATTTTAAAGCCGACGTATTTTGAATTTTGGCAAGGGCGGGCGTCGCGTCTGCATGACCGCATTGCTTATCAATTGAACGACGGTGTGTGGCAAATTGTCCGCCTTGCACCTTGATGGAGAAAACCATGGAATCAGAAAGCCCGGAATTATTACACGCCAAGCTCAACCTTGAAACCGCGCAAATTGAGTGGAAGGAATTGCAGAGATTCTTCGCCACAGGCGCGGTGTTTTTTGTGGATGCGTCGCTCGACATGGTCGATGTCGCACTTAAAATTTCAGAAGACAACCGCGCCGCAGTCGAGGCGTGGCTCAACGATGGCCAGCTGGCGCAGGTGAGCGATGAGCAAGCCTTGCGCTGGTTTGAAACCGATGCGCTGCTGTGGTCAGTGGTGGTCAAGCCGTGGGTTTTGGTGCAGGACAGGGTTTGATTTTTTTGTTGTGATGTTACGGCAGCTTGTAAAAAAACCGTTTGAGAATCCTCAAACGGTTTTTTTTATGATGACTCGGCGAGCGTTAGCTGCGGTGCATCACACGCGGATGTTGCCATCGCCAAGCACAATGTATTTCACGCTGGTCAAGCCATCCAAACCCACTGGACCACGTGCGTGCAGCTTGTCGTTTGAAATACCGATTTCTGCACCGAGGCCGTATTCAAAACCGTCGGCGAAGCGCGTGGAGGCGTTGACCATCACCGATGAGGAGTCGACTTCACGCAAAAAGCGTTGGGCGACGGTGAAGTTTTCGGTGACGATGGCGTCGGTGTGCGCGGAGCCGTAGTGGTTGATGTGCTCCATGGCTTCGTCCACGCTGGCGACGGTTTTAATCGATAAAATCGGCGCGAGGTATTCGGTGGACCAGTCTTCTTCGTTGGCATCGACCAGATTCACAAAACCTGAGGACTCGAGTGTGCTGCGGGTGGCTTTGTCCACGCGCAGCTCGACGCCTTTGCTTTGGTAGATTTTGCACAAATCGGGCAAAACAGCGGCGGCGATGTCAGCGTGCACCAGCAATGTCTCCATGGTGTTGCACGGCGCGTAGCGCTGGGTTTTGGCGTTGTCACAGATTTTAATGGCTTTGTCGAGGTCTGCGGCGACGTCAATATAAGTGTGGCAAATGCCGTCCAGATGCTTAATCATCGGCACGCGTGCGTCGCTCATGAGGCGCTCAATCAGTGATTTGCCGCCGCGTGGCACGATGACATCGACGTATTCGGTCATGGTGATGAGTTCGCCGACGGCAGCGCGGTCGGTTGTGCTGACCACTTGCACCGCATCGGCTGGCAAGCCTGCACTGGCCAAGCCAGCTTGGACGATGGTGGCGAGTGCTTGGTTTGAGTGCATGGCTTCAGAGCCGCCGCGCAGAATGGTGGCGTTGCCTGATTTGATGCACAGCGCCGCGGCGTCGATGGTGACGTTTGGTCGAGACTCGTAAATAATCCCAATCACGCCGAGCGGTACGCGCATTTGACCGACATTGATCCCCGATGGCAGCGGTTTAAAGTTCATCATTTGACCAATCGGATCGGCCAGCTCGGCGACTTGGCGCAGACCCGCGACCATGGTTGCGATGGCTTTGTCCGATAAAGTCAGACGGTCGATGAATGCGGCGTCCAGACCTTTGGCGGTTGCGCCCATCACGTCTTTGGCGTTGGCCGATTTCAGTGCATCCGTTTGTGATTCAATCAGCTGCGCCATTTCGAGCAGTGCGGCGTTTTTGGTTTGCGTAGAAGCCCGCGCCATCGCGCGAGAAGCGGCTCGGGCGGTTTGGCCGAGGCCGTGCATGTGGTTTTTAATGTCGGTCATGGTGTTAATTTTTTAAAGCGTACAGAGTTATTTTGCTTCGATGGCCATTTGATATAAGACATCTTTGAGTTTGGCGCGTTGTTGCTTGAGTGCGTGCAATGCGTCGTCGCTGATGGCCTCAACACCTGCTTCGTCTTTGGTGATTTGCTTGTCGAGGGCATCGTGCTCGGCCAATAATTTGACGAAGTGGGCGTTGCTTTCTTTGAGGGTTTTAATGATTTCAGCCAATTCTGGGAATTCAACTGATAAAGCATGTGGGAGTAAGTTCGATTGCATGATGGCTCTTTCTTTAGTGGTTAATAAGCACTTGATTATGACACAAATGGCTATATTTGTCAGCGCCGCTCATGCGTCGGTGGCGCTTCATAATCCGTGATGGGCGTGTCTGAAAATCGAATCGGATTGCCGACCATGCGCTCACTCCCCGTGCCGACCACCATGCCGCGTGAGTGCAATTGTTGATCGGCAAATACGCGGTCGATGCTGTTGATTGGGCCACATGGGAAGCCGTGCTGCTCGCCCAGTGCGACCCATTCATCGATGGTTTGGTTGGACATGGCGGTGTGCAGCAGTTGTTCGAGCAACGCACGATTTTGCACGCGGACAGAGTTGGTGATGAATCGCGCGTCGGTGTGCAACGCCAAACCAGCGGCACGACACCATGCGGCGAATTGTGCGTCATTGCCAATCGCAAGCATGACGAAACCGTCTTTCACCTCAATCGGCTGATACGGCGCAATCGACGGATGCGCCGAGCCTTTGCGCGTGGGAATTTCACCGCTTAATAAATACGTGGATGCTTGGTTGGCCAGCATGGCCGCTTGTACGTCAAACAGCGCGAGGTCGATGTGTTGGCCCAGTCCCGTTTGTGAGCGGTGGTGCAGGGCGGCGAGAATAGCGGTGCTGGCATACAGGCCTGTCATTAAGTCAACCACGGCCACGCCGACTTTTTGCGGTGCGCCGTCTGGCTCGCCTGTGATGCTCATCAAACCGCCCATGCCTTGGATGAGCGCGTCGTAGCCTGGGCGGTTTTTGTATGGGCCCGTCTGTCCAAAACCTGTGATGGAGCAGTAGATGAGCGCGGGGTTGAGTGATTTGAGTGAGGCATAGTCGAGGCCGTATTTGGCCAAGCCGCCGACTTTATAATTTTCAATCAACACATCCGCTTCTTGAATCAATTCAAGCAACTGGGCGCGCTGGTCGGCATGCGAGAAGTCGAGGCACAGGCTGGTTTTATTGCGGTTGCAACAAAAAAAATACGCCGCATCGACAGAGCCATCGGCGCGCGTGACAAAAGGCGGCCCCCACTGACGTGTGTCGTCGCCGCTCGGGTGCTCGATTTTAAGCACCTCTGCGCCCATGTCGCCAAGCGTTTGCGAGGCAAACGGGCCTGCGAGGATGCGAGAGAGGTCTATCACTTTAATGCCTGTGAGTGCGCCGGCCATAACAACTCCTTATTTGACAAATCGATGCCGCATTGTACGGCAGTTGCGCTGCGCTGCAAATGCGCAGATAGAACTCGGTTTGACCGCAAAGTAGGGTAAAATAGCGGACTTTAATGCCCGCCGACTCAAGGTTGGTGACATCCACTAAAATAATATCGATTCACATGAAAAACATCCGCAACTTCTCCATCATCGCCCACATTGACCACGGTAAATCAACACTCGCTGACCGCATTATTCACCTGTGCGGCGGTTTGTCCGACCGCGAAATGGAATCGCAAGTGCTCGACTCGATGGACATCGAACGCGAGCGCGGCATCACGATTAAAGCGCAGACGGCGGCGTTGGAATATTTGGCCGACAATGGCGAAACGTATTTCATCAACTTAATCGACACTCCAGGCCACGTTGACTTCTCCTACGAAGTTTCGCGCTCACTCTCTGCCTGCGAAGGCGCACTGTTGGTCGTTGACGCCTCTCAAGGCGTCGAAGCACAAACAGTGGCGAACTGCTACACCGCGCTTGATTTAGAGATGGAAGTCGTACCGGTGCTCAATAAAATTGACTTGCCCGCCGCCGAACCCGCCAATGCGATTGCAGAGATTGAAGACGTGATTGGCATCGAAGCATCGGATGCGGTGCTCTGCTCAGCCAAAACAGGATTCGGCGTGCGCGAAGTCATCGAGCGCATGATTGAGCGCGTGCCGCCACCTGTGGGCGATCCTGAAGCACCGTTGCAGGCGTTGATTATTGACTCGTGGTTTGACAACTACGTCGGCGTGGTCATGCTCGTGCGCGTCATGAACGGCACCTTGAAAACCCGCGATAAAATCCTCATGATGGCGACAGGTGCACAGCACGGCGTCGAACATCT
Organism: uncultured Burkholderiaceae bacterium; assembly: GCA_937862845.1. Taxonomy (GTDB): domain Bacteria; phylum Pseudomonadota; class Gammaproteobacteria; order Burkholderiales; family Burkholderiaceae; genus Hydromonas. The sequence continues at coordinate 5,574 of CALMCK010000018.1, forward strand.
GGGTGTGTTCACACCGAAATCTAAAAACCTGCCGCAGCTGTCCGCGGGTCAAGTGGGCTTTATCATCACAGGCCTCAAAGAGCTCGACGCCGCCAAAGTGGGCGACACCATCACCCACGTCACCGCGACCAATCGCAAAACCGCCAGCGCACCATTGCCAGGGTTTAAAGAAATCAAACCTCAGGTGTTCGCAGGTTTGTATCCTGTCGAGTCATCCGAGTATGACGCGCTGCGCGAAGCACTCGAAAAACTAAAACTCAACGACGCATCATTGCACTACGAACCAGAAGTCTCACAAGCACTCGGCTTTGGTTTTCGCTGCGGTTTCTTAGGCTTGCTGCACATGGAAATTGTGCAAGAGCGACTCGAGCGCGAGTTTGACATGGACCTCATCACCACCGCACCCTCGGTGGTTTACGAAGTCCTGATGCGCGACGGCAGCATGATGCAAATGGAAAACCCATCCAAAATGCCCGACCCATCGCGCATTGACGAAATCCGTGAACCGATTGTCACGGTCAATTTGTTTTTGCCCCAAGAATACGTCGGCTCGGTCATGACACTGTGCACCCAAAAACGTGGCGTACAAATCAACATGTCCTACCACAGCCGTCAGGTCAAACTCACGTATGAGATTCCGATGGCAGAAGTCGTGATGGACTTTTTTGACAAACTCAAATCCACGTCACGCGGCTATGCCTCAATGGATTATGAGTTTAAAGAATACCGTGCCGCCGACGTGGTTAAGGTAGACATCATGATTAACGGTGAGCGTGTCGATGCGCTGGCACTCATCGTCCATCGCAGCAATTCAGTACACCGAGGCCGCACTGTCGTCGCAAAAATGCGTGAATTGATTCCACGTCAAATGTACGATGTGGCGATTCAAGCGTCGATTGGCGCGAACATCATTGCCCGCGAAAATGTCAAAGCCATGCGTAAAAATGTGTTGGCCAAATGCTATGGCGGCGACGTCTCTCGCAAGAAAAAATTATTAGAGAAACAAAAAGCAGGTAAAAAACGCATGAAGCAAGTCGGCTCTGTCGAAGTGCCGCAAGAAGCGTTTTTGGCGATTCTGCGCGTGGATGATTGATGAATCACCTGTGGTTAAATGATTGGGTGATTTTAATAATAAAAGCAATATTAAGAGTTGAGAGGATTTAAACATGTGGTTTGCATACGTACTGACGGGTTTGTTTTTGGTCACTGGTTTTTTTTGGTTGTTGGATAGATTCTTTTTCATGCCCGCACGCAAGCGCACGGCAGCCTCGATACGCGCGCAAATGAAAGGCGGCTACGACGATGCAGTCGCCAGCGCATTGGCGCGACCGATTTGGTTGGAGTACACAGCGGGCTTGTTTGGCGTGGTGGCGTTGGTGTTTGTTTTGCGCTCGTTTTTGTATGAGCCATTCCGCATTCCATCGGGCTCGATGTTGCCGACGTTGTATGTGGGTGATTTCATCTTGGTCAACAAATACGCCTACGGCATTCGCATGCCGATTTCTAACAATGTCGTGATTCCTGTCGATGCGCCGCAACGCGGCGACATCATGGTGTTTCAGTATCCCGTGGATAAAACACAAAACTACATCAAACGTGTGGTCGGTGTGCCTGGTGATGTGATTGAGTACAACAAAAAAGTGCTGACGGTGAATGGCCAAACCTACACACAAACGAAATCGGATGCATCAACATTGAACGGCAATCCAGAGCGAGCGGTCAGTCGGTTTGTCGAGGCGGGTGAGCGCACGCATGACATTTTGACAATTGGTCAAGCGCCGGCCATCAACCCTGAAAATTCGAATTTACGCGAACGGCCAAACCCTGCGTGTCAGCATGCTGCCGATGGTTCGAGTTTTAAATGCACAGTCCCTGCGGGTCAATATTTCATGATGGGTGACAACCGTGATGACAGCGAGGATTCACGCTATTGGGGCTTCGTGCCGGATGAAAACATCATAGGTCGCGCCAGTGCGGTTTGGCTGCATTGGGATAATTTC
>CALMCK010000019.1 GCA_937862845.1 uncultured Burkholderiaceae bacterium
GAAATCGCGGTGCAAATCGACACGGGCACCATGTTGCTCACGCTCAATGACAACGGCACGGTCACGGTCAATATGGGTGTGCCGAAAACCTCGCCGATGGATTTGCCCGCCGTGGTTGACAGCTTGCCGCACAAAAAAATCGGCGATGACACCGTCTATGCCATCAACGCCAACGGCGGTACGCGCTGGTTGTCTCTGGTGTCGATGGGCAATCCGCATGCGGTGCAAATCGTCGAAGATGTCGATCGCGCGCCCGTGGCGTTTGACGGCGAGTCCATCGGCATGCACCCGACTTTTCCCCGTCAGGTCAATGTCGGCTTCATGCAAATCATCGACACACACCACATCAAGCTGCGTGTGTTTGAACGCGGTGCAGGCGAAACCCTCGCATGCGGCACAGGCGCATGCGCGGCCGTGGTTGCAGGTATTCGCCGTGGCGTGCTCGCATCGCCCGTGTCGGTGCAGGCGCTGGGCGGTGAGCTGTCGATTGAATGGGCCGCTCAAAACGCCCCAGTGATGATGAGTGGACCCGCGGTGACGGTGTTTGAGGGTGAGATTGAATTAAAATTGAATCAAAGTTGAAAGTATAAAATGTCAGAACACAATGTCAATGTCGCGCTCCACGAAGCGCTTGATGATGCACCGATGATGAATGCCGCAGAGGTCATCACATATTTGCAAAACCATCCCGATTTTTTCGTCGAGCACGCCGAAGCATTGGCAGGCTTGCCGCTGCCGACCACACGCGATGGCAATGTGGTCTCGATGGCGCATTGGCAAAACAATGTGCTGCGCGAAAAAGCCGATCAACATCAAGTGCGCCTCGAAAAGTTGCTCGCACAAGCGGCAAGCAATCAACAAAACCACGATAAATTATTGCACCTCGTGAGCAGCTGGCTTGGCTTGATTGATGCAAATGAAGTGCCGCTGCAAATTGAATCCGACATTCGCGACGCATTCCGACTCGACGCCACGCAAGTCATTGTGTGGAATGAATCGACGCGTGCCATCTATCACCCTGTGGGTCAGACATGGTCGGACAATGTGGTGATTTTTGCCAATAGTCTGCGCGCACCGTACTGCGGGCCGTGCAAGGGCTTTGAGATTGAGACCGCGCTGGCGAAAAAAAGCCCGACAGGTCAAATCGCCTCACTCGCCATCGTGCCGCTCTGGGGCACCGTCGGTGGTGCGCATGTGTGTGTCGGCGTGCTGTTGCTTGGTGATGCCGACGCGACACGGTTCACGCCAGACATGGGCACGCATTTTTTACAAAGCATCGCCCACCTCGCAGGCTCTGCGCTGTCGCGGGTGCAAAGTCCTGTGCACCTCACGCTTAAAAACTAAACCAGCATGAATGCCGACTTGCCCGTATTGATGTCCGCCTACCTTGAGTGGTTGGCGATGCACAAGCGACTGTCGGATAAAACCTGTGAGAGTTATGGCCGCGACTTGCAGCTGCTGTGCCGTTTGTCAAAAGACATTGGCGTATCAGAACCGCAAGCCTTGTTAAATCATCAGATTAAGCATTTTGTCATGCAGCTGCACGGCGAAGGACAAGGCGCAAAAAGTTTGGCGCGTTACCTCTCCAGTTGGCGCACGTGGTTTGAGTGGCTGCTCAAAAACCAACACATCGCCATCAATCCCGTGCAAGGTGTGCGCGCCCCCAAGCCTGCTAAAACCTTGCCCAAAGCGCTGTCTGTTGACAATGCGGTCAAGCTCGCGACCGACGCGGCGGCGGGCGATACGGCCGTGCTCAAACGTGACCATGCGCTCATCGAATTATTGTATTCAAGCGGTCTGCGTGTGTCAGAAATCGTCGGGTTAAATATTGCCCCGCTCGATAAAAATGACGACGGTACGGGCTGGATTGATTGGGATGAGGGTGAAGTGCATGTGCTGGGCAAAGGCAATAAACCACGCATTGTGCCGATTGGTGCACCTGCCTTGGCGGCATTATCGGCGTGGCGCAGTATTCGCCAAACTTTACCCCATGCGGATTTGAGCCCTGCAGCGTTTTTAAACTCACGCGGCACGCGGCTGTCAGTGCGCTCGGTGCAGCTGCGTCTGGCACATCATGCACGCGTGCTGGGCTTGCCTGTACACGTGCACCCGCACATGTTGCGCCACTCGTTTGCGACGCATATTTTACAATCCTCGGGTGACTTGCGCGCGGTGCAAGAGTTGCTTGGACACGCCAGTCTCGCGGCGACGCAGGTGTACACAGGTTTGGATTTTCAGCATTTGGCGAAGGTGTACGATGCCGCGCACCCACGTGCGCACAAAAAAACAACGAAATAGTTTTGAACGCGACTCAATACGCGCTCAATAATCGCTCAATAAGATTCATCAAAAAAATTGGACAACAAATGACAGACAAAGACATCGGCAACACAGTGCCCGAACGTTTGAACATCATCGAATTCCCCTGCGAATTTCCGCTCAAAGTCATGGGCAAACGCGTCGATGAATTCGCACAGACCATCGGCGAGCTGGTCAAGCAATTCGCGCCAGACTTTGACGTGGCCAGCATGGAAATGCGCCCATCCTCCAGCGGCAAATACCTCGGTTTGACCTGTACCATTAACGCCACCAGCCAAGCACAGCTCGACGATGTCTATCGTGCGCTGACCTCGCACGCGCTGGTCAGCTACGTGCTGTAATGCAACACATGACCGCCCCCATTATCCGTCGCCTCGGCTTGGTCGAGTATCTACCGACAGAGGCCGCGATGAAACAATTCACCGCCACGCGCGACGCAGACACACCCGACGAGTTGTGGTTGGTCGAGCATCCGCCTGTCTTCACTTTGGGGCAGGCTGGGTTGGCCGAGCATTTGTTGCACGCGAGCGCGATTCCCGTGATTAAAACCGAGCGCGGTGGGCAAATCACCTACCACGGACCCGGTCAGGTCGTGCTGTACATGATGCTCGACCTCAAACGGCGTGGCATCATGATACGTGAATGGGTGCGCCGCATCGAAGGCGCGATTATCCTCACATTGGCACACTATGGCATTGACGGCATGCGCGTCGAAGGCGCGCCGGGTATTTACATTCGGCAAGGAGCGCATGAAGGTGCTAAAATCGCGGCATTGGGGCTGAAAGTCTCACGCAGTTGCACCTACCACGGCCTGAGTTTTAATGTCGATATGGACCTGACTCCGTTTTTGCACATCAACCCTTGCGGTTATGCGGGACTGGAAACAGTCGATATGAAAACCATGGGCGTCCACGCAGACTACTCGGAAGTGGCCGAACAACTCGCCCAACAACTCAGCGCACAGTGGCTCGCCAGCGAGACTTCTGCCTGAGCCACGATAACATTGCATACCGACGGGTGCAAAAAACCAGAAAATTTGGAGCAAACAATGTCAGACATCACCTCTGAGACAACCAACTACGACGCCAGCAAAAAACAAAAAGCCTTTGAAAAAGTCTCACGCATTCCCGTTAAAGTTGTGCACGCCGAAGTGCTCAAAAAGCCCGAATGGATACGCGTCAAAGCCGCATCAGGCAACTCTCGATTCAACGAAATCAAAAAAATCCTGCGCGAAAACGAACTCGTGACCGTCTGCGAAGAAGCCTCCTGCCCCAACATCGGCGAATGCTTCGGCAAAGGCACCGCCACCTTCATGATTATGGGT
>CALMCK010000020.1 GCA_937862845.1 uncultured Burkholderiaceae bacterium
TCAGGTCGGAAATCATGCCCCCAGCTCGAGATGCAATGCGCTTCGTCGATGGCAAACAACGACACCTTAATGTCTTTGAGAAAATCAATGAATTGCCCGCCACTTTGTAAAAGCCGCTCGGGTGCGACATACAGCAGCTTTATTTCACCATCGCGCACGGCGGTCATGATTTTATTTTGTGTCAAGCCATCTTGAGTGGAGTTAAGAAACGCCGCCGCCACGCCATTGTGCCGCAGCGCATCGACTTGATCCTTCATCAGCGCGATCAACGGCGAAATCACCACAGTCAAACCGTCAAGCATCAAGGCGGGGATTTGATAGCAGAGTGATTTACCACCGCCTGTCGGCATGAGCACAAGGCAGTCTTGTTTCGCCAGCACGCACTCAATCGCCGCTTGCTGATTCATGCGGAATTCGTCGTAGCCGAATTGATGTTTGAGGATGTCACGGGCGCGGTTGATGGGCATGATTAAGCTTTGTTTGATGTTAATTTATGTTTGAACGTTTTGTCAGACTCGAGCATACGGCATCTCACTGAAAATAAATCATGCTGGCATTTGCCAGCATGATGGGATTGCGTTTGTATAAAGCCTATTCGACAATAATTTTTTTGTTTTTCAGCTGTCCGCCGACTTTCGCACTGACACGCTGCATGGATCGACGGCTGTTGGTTTTAGTCGGATTGATGCTGCCATCGTCGCTGACCAGCATGCCCATGCCGTTGGGTTGATACACGCTGTAATACTGCATAACAGTGCGCACGTAATTTTGGGTTTCTTTGTACGGCGGGATGTTGCGATTGTATTTATAAACAGCACCTTCGCCCGCATTGTAGGCGGCGATGATGAGCTCCGGCCGTCCTTTAAACATTCGCGACAGGTCCGCTAAATAACGCACGCCCGCATAAATATTGCGGTCAGGATTCATCAACTCGCCCGCACCCACGCCATAGCGCGCGGCAGTCGGCACGATGACTTGCATCAAGCCCATGGCGCTTTTCGGTGAGACCGCAGAAGGATTAAAGCCTGACTCGGCCGCCATGACCGCTTTGACCAGATTCACATCGACACCGTATTTGCGGGCGTGCTTCTGGATAATCGGCTCATAACGCGCCATGGATTTATTGCTCAACAAGCGGTTCAACATCGCCTTTGATGGCTCGGCGATGCGCAAGCCTTTCATGGTTGTGCCGTAACCGTATTGGCTCATGTCTGGCAGATTCGGCGACATGCTGCCATCATTTTGTGGCGTCACCGCGAGGATTTTGACATCATCGGACAGCGTCGGCCCATCGTGAACAAACAGCTCATAGCGCTCGTCGAGTTTTTGCAACGCATAATGCGGCACACCATGATCATCAACATACACATACATTCCGCTCGCCTGCGCGGGGCGCACGAATGCGGCACTGACGAGAAATGCCAGAGCGATCAAAGGAATGTTTTTTTTGCGTGTATGCACGGTTGCCTTTCGGGCGATTGTGAACATGAGTTCACAGTAAATGGGGCGGACTGTTGGGGCATAGTGGAAAAAACATGTTCAAACTTGTCTCCGTCTATAACACTATAACGGACTCGTGCGATTTTCGCTGACAAGCCCCCATAATCAACTTTTAAAAAGTTGGTATCAAATATCCGCATTGACCAAGTTGCCCTTTTCTTCTAGCCACGCGCGACGTGATGAGGCTTCGCCTTTGCCCATGAGCATGGTCATCATGTCTTTACTCAACGCATCGTCTAGGACGCGCTCGGTGTTTAACACGACTTGCGAGAGTCGGCGCGTGTCGGGGTTCATGGTGGTCTCCCAGAGCTGTTCGGCATTCATCTCGCCGAGGCCTTTAAATCGAGAGACTTGCCATGCATTTTCTTTGACGCCGTCTTGCAGGAGTTTGTCCTGGATGCGGGTAAGTTCATCGACATCCAAACAATACACTTTTTGCGCCAACTTTTTACCACGTGCGGGCACATCGACGCGGAACAATGGCGGACGGGCAATGTAGATGTGGCCGAGTTCGATGAGCTTGGGGAAATGCTTGTAAAACAGCGTCAACAGCAACACTTGAATGTGCGAGCCATCGACGTCGGCATCTGACAAGATGCAAATTTTGCCATAACGCAGGCCACTCACGTCAGGATTGTCGGTCGGCGAATGCGGGTCCACACCGATGGCGACGGCCATGTCGTGGACTTCATTGTTGGCAAACAATCGGTCTTTATCGACCTCTAATGTATTGAGAACTTTACCGCGCAATGGCAAAATCGCTTGGTATTCTTTGGCGCGACCCATTTTCGCCGAGCCGCCTGCGGAGTCGCCCTCGACGAGAAATAATTCGTTGAGATTTAAATCAGTCGATTCACAATCGGTGAGTTTACCAGGCAATACCGCGACGCCTGAGCTCTTGCGTTTTTCGACTTTTTGCGCGGCTTTGTTGCGCGCTTGGGCTTGGGCGATGACCAGCTCGGCGAGTTGTTTGCCGTAGTCAACGTGTTGGTTGAGCCAAAGTTCGAGTGCGGGTCGTGTGGCTTGCGCGACGAGTTTGACGGCATCGCGGTTGTTCAGACGTTCTTTGGTTTGTCCTTGAAACTGCGGGTCGAGCACTTTGGCAGACAACACAAACGAAGTGCGGGCAAACACGTCGTCGGAAATCAATTTCACGCCTTTGGGCTGCAACGCGTGCAACTCGATGAAGCTTTTCACCGCGCCAAACACGCCCTCGCGCACACCTGCTTCATGGGTGCCGCCCGCGGGTGTGGCAATCAGATTGACATAACTCTCGCGCACCAGTCCGCCTTCGGTCGTCCACGCCAGCACCCATGCTGCGCCTTCGCCACGGGCAAATGTGTCGTCGCCCGCAGGCGCGAACCACTCGCCGCCAAAGAATGGAATCAAAGGTTCTGCGTCGAGGTTTTCGGTCAAATAACCGTTTAAACCGTCCTCGTAATACCATTCTTGCGTTTGCCCTGTTTTCTCGTTGAGCAAGGTCACTTTCACACCGGGCAACAACACTGCTTTCGCGCGCAGAACTCGTTCGAGCTCCGCTTGTGGGATGTTGGGGGAATCAAAATACTTCGGGTCGGGTTTGACCGTCACGCGCGTGCCATTTTTTTTGTCACCGCGCGCAGCATCGCGCACGTTTAAAGGTTCAATGACATCGCCTGCTGAAAAAACCAAACTCGCCACTTGCTTGTCACGCCACACCGTCACGCCGAGATAAGTCGAGAGCGCATTGGTCACCGACACGCCGACGCCGTGCAAACCACCTGAAAAGGCGTAGGCACCGCCGTCTTTTTTATTAAACTTACCACCCGCATGCAATCGCGTGAACACGATTTCAATCACAGGCACACCCTCCTCGGGATGAATCCCAATCGGAATCCCACGACCGTCATCCTCAATGCTGACCATGCCATCGCTGTGCAATGTCACTGAAATCGTATTGCCAAAACCGCCGAGCGCTTCATCGGCGGCATTGTCAATCACTTCTTGAATGATGTGCAGCGGGTTTTCCGTGCGCGTATACATGCCCGGCCGCTCTTTGACGGGCTCGAGGCCTTTAAGGACGCGTATGGAATCTTCGGAATAGGCTTGGGTCATAATGGTACTCAGTTAAAGTTGTTTGCGCGGTATTGTACCGTAAAGGCGTGGGGCTTGGTATCAACCCACCAAGTCATGCGTCATTATTCAAACAGCACCATCAAAAAAACCGCTCGATGGAGCGGTTTTTACATGTGTTTGAGCGGGTTGGGCTCAAGCGGCGAGCTTTTTCATCACAAAAAAAGCAACAATCGATGGCACACCGAAGTTAAGCAAGAGAAATGGGATTTCTTCCATGATGCCATAGCCTGCGTGGCGAACACCTATCGACATATTGTAAGCAGCAGCGGCAAAACACAGTGGGATAAACCATTTGGCGGCTTTCGCCATCATCGGCGTGCCGCCGATAAAG
>CALMCK010000021.1 GCA_937862845.1 uncultured Burkholderiaceae bacterium
GCATGTCGCCCAGTTGGTGCGCCAAATCGGTGTTTTTCGCCAACAAAGTCGGCAAATCAAACAGACCGAAAAATTGCACCGCATGGCCTTTCGCATTCACGGTCAGCCAGCCGACAACCGGCAAACTGAGCGTTATCACGTACAACAAACCATGCACGATTTTTTCAGCGATGTACTGCGCCGTGGCTTTGGTGTTGACTGATTTAGGCACACCCGACGATTGACGCAAGCGATTGATGATGCGCAATACCGCAAATGTCAGCACGGCAATGCCCAAAAACTGATGCACGCCCATCACGCTGTCGCTGCTGTCAAGCAACCAGCCCGCCACCAATGTTGCAATCATCAAAACAGCCACCAAGCCGTGTAAAACAATCATGGTCATGGGGTATTTAATTTGTTGTGTATTTTTCATTTTTTCCTTATTTTTTAAGCCAATGACATGGCCTTAAGCGCCACCCTTAGTACTTGATTAAGACTTGATGAGGCGCTTGATGAAGCTCTTGATTAAGCATCAATCGCTTTGTGGTATTTTCTTTTGGTTTCATCGATTTTTTTCAAAGCTGCTTTGGCACGGTCCAAATCTTTCGCATTGACTGCTGCTTTTAGTTCAACCATACCTTGTTGCAACTCTTGCATGCCATCACTATAAACCGCAGGCTTATCTTTGTAGCTCAAGGCAGAGGCTTTTTTTGCTTGCGATTCTAACTGAGCAGCATATGTCGCAAAGTCATCTATATTCGTGCTGTCCATGGCACTTTTGTAGCTTTGCTTCATTTCTTTCATCACACCGCCGACTTCGCTTGCTTTCGGGGTGCAGCCAAAAGTCATCAAGCCAATCGCCAGCACGCTGCATGCGGCGATGAGTTTTTGTTTACTGCGCAGGGATAATGCATTCATTTTTAAGCTCCTATTGTGGCTCATTGGGTTGATTTGATTGATTTGATTGAGTTGCTTGGCAGCTTGTCCGCATTGCCCAGCATTTGTAGATTAACACGGGCACCTTAAGACAACCTTAAGGGGAGTCACAATTAAGCCTGCGCGATAAAAAAACATGACCGCAATCTACGGCAACAAAGCGGATAAACGATGGATATATAAACGTTTATCTGTGTATCCGCGCAATGTATTTGATTAAATGCCCTTCGCCAACTCTGCCGCAATACCAATATAGTTCGCAGGCGTCATCGCCAACAAACGGGTTTTCTCTGCATCAGGAATCGCCAGACCAGCGATGAACTCCTGCAGGCCTTCACGTGTGATGCCTTTACCACGGGTGAGCTCTTTGAGTTGCTCGTAGGCGTTGGGGACCGCATAGCGGCGCATGACAGTTTGAATCGGCTCGGCCAACACTTCCCAGCAATTGTTTAAATCTTCATCGATTTTCGCCGCATTGAGCTCGAGTTTATTGAGCCCGCGCATCGCAGAATCATATGCAATCACGGCGTAGCCCAAGCCCACACCCATATTGCGCAACACCGTCGAGTCGGTCAAATCACGCTGCCAGCGCGACACGGGCAGTTTTTCGCTCATGTGTTTGAGCACCGCATTGGCCAAGCCGAGGTTGCCTTCTGAGTTTTCAAAGTCAATCGGATTGACTTTATGCGGCATGGTTGATGAGCCGATTTCGCCTGCTTTGGTTTTTTGTTTGAAGAATCCCAAAGAAATATAGCCCCAAATGTCGCGGTTGGCATCAAGCAAAATCGTGTTGAATCGTGCCAGCGCATCGAAGTATTGCGCCATGTAATCATGCGGTTCGATTTGAATGGTGTATGGGTTCATCGTCAAACCAAGGTCAGACTCGATGACGTTTTTAGAGAAATTTTGCCAATCGAATGTCGGGTACGCGGACAAATGTGCGTTGTAGTTGCCCACCGCACCATTCATTTTTGCCAACAACTCCACCTGCGCCAACACCTCACGGGCACGTTGCAAACGGTGCGCGACATTGGCGAACTCCTTGCCGATCGTCGATGGCGACGCAGGTTGGCCATGCGTGCGCGAGAGCATCGGCTGCGCCGCATGCGCGTGCGCCAACGCTTTGAATTTATTCACCAGCTCATCCATCATCGGCAGCAACACATCCGCACGGGCTTTTTTGAGCATCAAGCCGTGCGAGGTGTTGTTGATGTCCTCAGACGTGCAAGCAAAGTGAATGAACTCACCCGCTGCGGTTAACTCAGTGAGGTCAGCGCGTGCCGCCATTTTTTCTTTGAGATAATACTCCACCGCTTTCACATCATGGTTCGTGACTTTTTCAATCTCTTTAATCCGCGTCGCGTCCGCCTCGCCGAATTCAGAGACAACCTCATTGAGATAAGCAACCGCCGCATCAGAAAACGCAGGCAACTCAGCAAAACCCGCTCGAGACAACGCAATCACCCACGCCACCTCCACCGCCACGCGATGATGCAACAAACCCGCCTCCGACATAATCGGGCGAAGCGCATCGACTTTAGAGGCATAGCGGCCGTCGAGCGGAGAAATGGCGTAGAGAGCGGTGTTCATAGATGTCCTGACTGGTTGTTTTAACGATTAAGCGCGAAACCGTCATTTTACTCTTTTTAGCGGGTAAACCCAAGAATTTCAAACAGAGTTCTGGGTATAATTTCCCATCAAATCATTTCAAAGGATGTGTCATGGACTTGTTCGACTTGCTTTACCACGTGAAAACCAGCGAGGACACAACGCAGTATCACATCGGTTCGGATTGGGGTCAGGGCCGAACGGTGTTTGGTGGTGTTTTGAGCAGTATGGTGTATGTGGCGATGCGGCGCGAAGTGGATGGCTCGCGTGAGTTGTTGTCTTTGACGACGACTTTTGTGCGTCCGCTGCTTCAAGATTCGGCTTTTGAGATTGAAGTCACGCCGTTGCGTGAGGGCAAAGCGGTGTCGCAGTTGAGTGGTCAGGTGGTGCAAAATGGCGAGGTGGTGTTGTCGGTGCTGGGCTGCTTTGGTCAGCCGCGTGTGTCTAAGGTGCGCGTTGCGGGCTTGCCTGCGCCCGTGGTGTCGATGCCGAACGAGTTGCCTGTTTTGCCGATGGTGGCGGGCATGGTTCCGCAGTTCACCGAGCATTTTGATTATCGCTGGCTGTTCGGGGGTTTGCCTTTTTCGGGCACAGATGGCCGTGACATGGGTGGCTGGTGGCGTTTGACCGATGCGCGACATGAGGGTGAGGCGGCTTTTGCGGATGCGTTTTTGGTGGCTTTAATCGACGCTTGGCCGCCTGCTGTGTTGCCACTGCTCGATACCTTTGCACCTGCTTCGACCATGACTTGGACGATTGCTTTTGCGCAGCCGATGCCGTCATTCGAATGCAACGATTGGTTGCTTTACCGCTCGCATGTGGATGCGGCGGCTGCGGGTTATGCCCACACCAGTGCGCACATTTGGAATCAAGCAGGTGAACTTTTGGCGTTGAGCACGCAGACGGTGGGCGTGTTTGATGCGTGATGCGGGCTCGCGTGGGCGGACTTCACATCGGGCTCACAGTATGTGCGTATGCTGCGCTGTGTTGCTGATGTGCGCGGCTTCTAACCCTATTACTATATTGCTGAAAATAAAAACATGAATGTCCAACACACCATTTGGCTCGTCGAGGATGAGCCGGCCATTGCTGAAACTTTGATTTATGCGTTGCAAACCGATGGTTTTACCGTGCAGTGGTTTCACCGTGGCCAGCTGCTGCTCGATGCATTGCACAGTGCCAGACCTTCATTACTGATACTCGATGTGGGTTTGCCTGACATCAATGGTTTTGATTTGTGCCGTCAAGTGCTCGCAGCGCATGATGTGCCGTTGTTGTTTCTCACGGCGCGCGCGGAGGAAGTCGATCGCATTGTCGGATTGGAAATGGGTGCGGATGATTACATCGCCAAGCCGTTTTCACCGCGCGAAGTCTGTGCGCGTGTGCGCGGGATTTTGCGCCGCAGTGAGCGTGGCGTGGTGAATGCGGCACGCAGCAAGGCACAGGCGTCCTTGTTTGCCGTCAATGAGGCACACGGCACAATTGTGTTTTGTGAAAAATTATTGTCGCTGACGCGCTATGAGTTTTTATTGCTCAAAACCTTATTGGCCGAGCCGAGCAGGATTTTTCCGCGCCAGCTGCTGATGGATTTGGTGTGGACCGACGCTGCCGACACTTTTGACCGAACGGTTGACACCCACATCAAAACCCTGCGCAGCAAACTGCGCGCCATCAACCCAGAACTGAACCCCATCACCACGCATCGCGGCTTCGGCTACAGCATACACACCGATGCCGCGAGCATGCAGATGGATGCGTCATGAAAATCAGCTCTCGGATTTTTCTCGGATATTTTCTCATTGTCGCGATTGCGGCGTGGTTTGTGCTGGCGATTTTCGCCAATGAAGTCAAACCGGGTGTGCGTCAATCCACCGAAGATGCATTGATTGACAGCGCACAGATTTTCGCCAACATTGCCGCGCAAGACATACAAAACAACCACATCAGCGATGGCAACATCGCGCATGCGATGGCACAAATCAACCAGCATCCTCAACAATTCAACATCGGCGGTGTGATTAAAAACCATGTCGATTTTCGCGTGTATGTCACCGACACACTCGGCATCGTGCTGTACGATTCGATGGGCAAAGATGTCGGCAAAGATTACTCCCGTTGGAACGATGTCTACCTCACGCTGCGTGGTCAGTATGGCGCGCGCAGCAGCCCGACCATCGCAGGCGATGACTCCTCCACCATCATGTACATCGGCGCCCCCATCATCATCGACAATCAAATCGCAGGTGTGCTCACGGTCTCCAAACCAAACAGCACACTCATGCCCATCATCACACGCAGCACCGACCGCATCACACAAGCGGGTGTGGTGTTGCTCGGCGTGGCGCTTCTGATTGGTCTGTCCATCATGTGGTGGATTAATCGCTCCATCCGCACGCTCGAGCATTATGCCAACGACATCGCCGCAGGCAAAAACGTCCCGCAACCCAAGCTAAAAAGCCCAGAGCTGCAAATGCTCGGCAACACCATCGCCCACATGCGTGAAAAACTCGACGGCAAAGAGTATGTCGAGCAATACGTCCACTCACTCACCCACGAGCTAAAGAGCCCGCTGTCCGCCATCAAAGGCGCCACAGAAATCATCAAAGAGCAGCCGCCGCAAGAGGTGCAAAACAAATTCCTCGACAACATCGAGAGCCAAACCAGCCGTCTGCAACTGCTCATCGACCGCCTGCTGCAACTGGCCAATTTAGAGCGCGCGCCCGCGTTGACCTTAAAGCCTGTTGCGTTGCGGCCCTTGCTGTCTCAAGCTTTTTCCAGCCAACAAAGCGAATTGACACGTCGCCAGATTGCGCTCAACATTGACCTCAACTCAAACCCAAGCATCGCTGCGGACGAGTTCCTCATCTCACAAATGTTTTCAAATTTACTCGACAATGCCATCGATTTTTCACCCAACAACAGCAGAATTCACATCTACGACGAGCCATCGCTCACCCACCACCGCATCAGTATTCGCGATCACGGCGCGGGCATACCCGAGTACGCACTGCCCCATGTTTTCGAGCAATTTTATTCACTCGAGCGCCCACACAAAGCCAAAAGCACGGGACTGGGTCTGAACTTCGTGCGCGAAATCATGCACAAACACGGTGGTACGATAGACGTGCAAAACGCCGCAGATGGCGGCGTTTTGGTCAAGCTGGTGTTTCCAAAAAAATAATAATACCGTGTGCTTTCATGTGAAGGCACACCCCTCAAACCTCACAAACGTTCCACCAGTTCCACCCGCCGCGCCGTGTCTGTCAGTTCATCATCGCTGACAAACTCATCCACATGCGATAGTTGAACGATGAAGCGCGGCTCGGGCAATGCGCCTTCGGCCATCTGCGCCCACTCAATCAGCACCACACTGTCCGGGTTCAGATACTCATCAAACCCCGCCGAAAACCACTCGCGCGGATCGGCCAGTCGGTACAAATCAAAATGATGCAGGTGCTTGATGTTCGCCGTGTTGGCGGGCAAATTATAGCTTTCCAGCAAGGCATAAGTGGGGCTTTTCACCCGTCCCTGCACACCCAGTGCACGGGCAAAATACCGTGTGAAAGTGGTTTTGCCAGCGCCGAGCTCGCCCTCTAAAAAAACGACGTCGCCTGCACGCACGCGTAAAGCGAGCGCTTGCGCCAATTCTGCGGTGGCGGCTTCATTGTTGAGTAAATGATGGGTCGATTGAGTAGGCATATCCGTCTGCTTCACGTATCATAGCGGTCATGACCGCCAAAGACCGCCATTGTACCGCAAACACCACCGATGCCGCCGCACTCGTCGAGTGGATTAAATCTGCTGCGCGCGCGCAAGGCTTTTCAAATGCCACCATCAGCCAGCCAGATTTACGTGCCGCAAAAACCAGCTATCTGTCATGGCTCGCCCATGAGTTTCACGGAGAGATGGGTTACATGGCGCGGCATCAGGACGCACGATTTGAGCCCGCCACTTTGGTGCCCGATGCCGTGAGCATTCTCAGCGTGACCCTGCCCTACCTTGCCGACACGCTCGACGACGATTGGCAACAGCAAGCGTGGCAAACCATCCATGAACCCAATAAAGCCGCCATTTCTCGGTATGCGCTTGGCCGTGATTACCATAAAGTCGTGCGCAATCGCCTACAAAAACTCGCGCAGCAAATCGAGCAACACATCGGCAGCGCGCTGGTGTACCGAGCATTCTCCGACTCTGCGCCCGTGCCCGAGGTCGAAATCGCCCAACAAACGGCGCTCGGTTGGCGCGGCAAACACTCGCTGCTGCTCAATCGGGATGCGGGCTCGATGTTTTTTCTCGGCGAGCTGTACCTTGGTTTGGATTTGCCCGCCGATGCGCAAAGCACAGAGCACTGCGGCTCGTGCAACGCCTGTATGGACGTGTGCCCGACACAGGCCATCATTGCCCCGTATCGCGTCGATGCACGGCGCTGCATTTCGTACTTAACCATTGAGTTCAGTGGCGAGATTCCGCACGAATTTCGCCGCGCCATCGGCAACCGCATCTACGGTTGCGATGACTGTCAGCTCGTGTGCCCATGGAATAAATACGCCAGCAAAAGCGATTTAAGCGATTTCGCCGTGCGCCATCAGCTCGATGATTTAAACCTGATGGATGCGCTGGCGTGGACCGAGACAATGTTTAAAGAAAAAATGGCGGGCTCGGCCATCCACCGCATCGGTCATGCGCAGTGGCAGCGCAACATCCTGCTCGCATTGGGCAATGCCACGCCAACCGACAGACACATTGAGGCGGCTCGAGCCTTCATCAACCACGAGAATCCGATTTTATCCGAGCAAGCTCACTGGTCTTTGGCCCAACTGACTCGATAGTGCTTTCTGGGGCGGCGCGCCATGTTAAAATCCGCCACACACTGCACGCATCCAAAAAACAAATTCAAGCACCACCCAATAAAACCAAAAACACGGCCACGGGTGACGCCAGCACACTCAAAGAAAGTCAATTATGTTCAGCTATCGCCACGCATTTCATGCAGGCAACCATGCCGATGTCCTCAAACACATGGTGCTTTTGCACATTTGCCAATACATGACGCAAAAAGACAAAGCGCTCACCTACATCGATACCCACGCAGGTGTGGGCATGTATCACTTGTCCAATCCGATGGCACAAAAAAGCGGAGAAGCCGAGACAGGCATCACCAAACTCTGGCCGCTGTGGACCAATAAAGGCAGCCGTGACGCACTGCCGCCGCTGCTGCACAGCTATCTCAAACATATTTCTGAATTAAACAAAGGCAATGAGCTTAAACTTTACCCAGGCTCACCTTACGTCGCGTCACAAAACTTACGCGAAATCGATCGCCTCAAAGTGTTTGAATTGCACCCGACCGACATGCGCTTGCTCGACGAAAACCTCACACACATCAACCTGGCCGACTCGCGCGATGACAAACGCATCTTATTTAAAACCGTCGATGGCTTTGTTGGTTTAAAGGCCAACATCCCGCCCGCCTCACGCCGTGGTTTGACATTGATTGACCCATCGTATGAGATGAAAGACGACTACAGCCACGTCGCCAAAGCGCTCAAAGACGCGATGATTCGATTCCCGACTGGCACTTACGCCATTTGGTATCCCGTGCTTGCCCGACCAGAATCGCGCAACTTACCGACCCAGCTCGAGCGCATCGCCGTCGAGGCAGGTGCCAAATGGTTGCACGCCACACTGGCCATCGACACCGTCGCACCCGCCCACATGAAACAAGGTTTGCAAGCATCGGGCATGTTTATTTTTAACCCACCATACACGCTCGCAGCCGCACTCAAAGAAAGCCTGCCCACGGTGCTCAATCGACTCAAAACCAGCACTGTCGCTGCCTTTGAAGTCACCCACTCACCCGATTAAGCAGTCTTCCCCACGACACAATAGGAGTTCGAAATGACCAAAACCATCAGCTTAATTGGCGTCCCGACAGACATCGGTGCAGGCGCACGTGGTGCATCCATGGGCCCAGAGGCTCTGCGCGTCGCTCAAATCAGAGAAACCATCGAAGCGCACGGTCACACCGTCATCGATCAAGGCAACCTTGCAGGCCCAGTCAACCCATGGCAACCGCCCGTCAATGGTTACCGTCATCTGCCCGAAGTACAGGCATGGAATGAGTCGCTCCACGAAGCCATGTACCGCGAGCTGAGTGCCAACCGCTTGCCGATTATCCTCGGTGGCGACCACTGTTTGGGCATCGGCTCTATCAGCGCCGTCGCACGGTTTTGTCGCGAACAAGGCAAAAAGCTGCGCGTGATTTGGCTCGACGCGCACGCAGATTTCAACACATCACAGCTCACCCCGACAGGCAACATCCACGGCATGCCCGTCGCCGTTCTGTGCGGCCACGGCCCAGATGCCCTCACACACATCGGTGGCACAGTGCCTGCCATGAACTCTGCAGACATTCGCCAAGTCGGCATTCGCAGCGTCGATGAAGGCGAAAAACGCTTTGTCCACAAAGAAGGTCTCGAGGTATTTGACATGCGTTACATCGACGAAGCGGGCATGAAGCAGACCATGAGCCAAGCGCTCGCTGATTTAGATGACAACACGCATTTACACGTCAGCTTCGACGTTGACTTTCTCGATCCTGCCATCGCGCCAGGTGTGGGCACCACCGTTGCGGGTGGCCCAACTTACCGAGAAGCGCAGTTGTGCATGGAAATGATTGCCGACACTGGCCGACTCGCCTCACTCGACATCATGGAGCTCAATCCCGCATTCGACATCCACAATAAAACCGCCACGCTGGCCGTTGATTTGGTGGACAGTTTGTTTGGCAAATCCACACTGATGCGCAACGGCGCATAACGCCTATAACCGCCAACCACAAAAAAACCAGCTCAAACGAGCTGGTTTTTTACTGTCATCCAAACCATTAAGCCAGTTTAGGAATGCGCAGGTTTTGACCTGGATAGATTTTATCCGGATGAGCCAACATTGGTTTGTTGGCTTCAAAAATCGTGTTGTATTTATTGGCATCGCCATAGACTTCTTTAGCGATGGCAGACAAGGTGTCGCCTTTTTGAACCATGTGGAACGTGATTTGCTCTGTTTCAGGAATCAAGCAAGTCATGTTGTCATCGACATTGCTCACGCCATCGACATTACCAGCGCACAACAAGATTTTTTCTTTGGTGGCCGCATCAGCTGCTTCGCCACTGACTGTGACGGTAGAGCTCGCACCATCAAAGGCCACTGCCAAACCATTGGCGGTTAAGCCTTGTGTTGCGATGTAATCTGTAATCGCTTGTGCTGCCGCTTGATTGGCGACTGCTGGATCTGCGGCTTCTTCGTGTTTACCGAATAATTTTTGACCCGCATCTTTTAAAAAACTGAACATGCCCATTGTGTGCTCCTTGAGGATAGATAGGATAGTAAAATTCAGGGCGCTTCTATAAATTCAAATCAGCCGTCAGGCCAAGCGCTGCAAAGTTGGATTTATAGAAGCGCCCTTCATTGTCCGTTTGGCCGATAGGTGAAAGTACCTAAACGAGCCCAACGCCGTGAGCATAGCACATAAATAAAAAAGTGAGCACCAAGTGCTCACTTTTTTATCGTTTATGGGTTTTAAATACTAACCTGCCTTGGCCGAGCGCCAATAACGCAAAAGCCCAATCACATAGCCCGACAAAGCATAAGCGATAAACAGTGCGAACAGCATCAATGATGGTTTTGAAATGACCAAAAGCATCACACCGACAAACAAAATCAACTTCGGAAACGTCACAGAATGCCGAATATCCATCGCCTTGCCGCTGTAATACGGCAGATTGGTGATCATCGACAAACCCGCAAACAAGGTAATCGCGAGTGTCGCATAAGGCAATACATTCGGTGGCAAAGTCAAGTGATCCTCCGACACCAACCACACAAAGCCCGCCACCAAGGCTGCGGCCGATGGGCTGGGTAAGCCTTGAAAAAACTTCTTGTCGATCACGCCAATATTGGCATTAAAACGCGCCAATCGCAACGCCGCACAGACACAGTATGTGAATGCGACAATCGTCCCCAACCGCCCCGTGCCGAGGTCTTTAAGCTGCCAAATAAAGACAATCAATGCGGGCGCGACGCCAAACGACACCATATCGGCCAAGCTGTCGTATTGTTCACCGAATGCACTTTGTGTGTTGGTTAAACGCGCCACACGACCATCCATGCCATCTAAAACCATGGAGCAAAAAATCGCAATCGCGGCATAACCAAATTCACC
>CALMCK010000022.1 GCA_937862845.1 uncultured Burkholderiaceae bacterium
CGACGCGCCTATCCGCAAGCAAGCTGGCAAATGACCGATAAAGCCCAACAATGCCAAACCCTCGTCACCGCTCAGAAATACCTAAACGAGCGCCTGCCACAGGTTCAGCGACAACTGGCAGACACCGCAGGCTTTGAATTTGTCGACAACCTGCAAATTTGCCGCCTTGATTATGGCAACCCATACACCGACGCTTACAGCCACCGCATTTATTTGCGCGACTGGCGTGGCGCTCAGGACAGACTGGCTTTATGGCATGAATACCTGCATTTGGCGCTGCGCTATCATCCAGATGGCCGAAACGAAGCCATAGTGGAGCAACTGGCACAACGCATAGTCGGGCAGACCTCACCCGTTGTCGGCACACGCACTTCAAACGACTCGAACAAATCAAACAATTTAACGAAAACAAACGACTCAAAAAAGGTGGTGCGCCGTGCTCAATAAAAAACACATCAGTCTGCTCACAGCATTGCTGCTCAGCCAAAACGTCCTCGCACAAGAGCGACCGATGGGCGGATGGCGCTTTTTGCCAGCGGACGAAGCGGATTTTGTCAGTGAATACAACTACTACGGTCATGCCTTTAACACTCAAAAAAATGTCCGCGCCATGATTATGGGCAAAATTGCCCGCACACCACACACCCAATCAGGCAATCAAGCCATACTGGTGGCCAATGGCGTCGCCATGCCCATGCGCGTCGATGAAGGCAATCATTATGCCCGCCCCTACGCTTTCGGCGCAGGCAGCAACAGCATCGAGGTTAAAAACGCACTGGGTCAAACGGTTCGACGCAGCCAGTTTTATGAAGCCAACAACGGCAAAGTGCCCGCCAAATTAAGAATTGTCTTCATCAGCGATGCAGACGAACACGACATCGTTGACCTGCACGTCATCACACCGAATGGCGAGCACGCATGGTATGGCCAACGCGTCATCCCCAGCGGTGGCGCGATTGACCAAGATGCAGCGAACGATGGCAGTGCGCCGCAGATTTTCGCCACGCCCAACGGTGTCCACGGCATTTATCAGGTGTACATCAATTATTACTACAAAAGTGGCGCAAAACCCACCATCACAGGGCGTGTCACTGTCATCACCGACGAAAACACCGTGCGCGAAAAGCAACAAAGCTACCCAGTGCAGCTGCTCAAAGCAGGCGAATTGGTGCTGGCCAAAGGATTTTTGTATTGATACAGGTTTTTAATTTTTGCATCAATACATTGCGTTGCACAAAACACTTGTGCGCGATAAAAAACAGGGTTACTATACGAAGGTTCGATTCAGGTCTTGTATAAGACTTGAGTTTTTCATTGACACGAATGAATGCAGGCAGTTGTCAATGACCGTTAATAAACCAAAAAATTCAAAGGCTTATAAACGCCATGATGGAAGTCATTACAGATGAAAAACGCCGAGCGCGCTTGAGCTGGCGCGCGAAGCGAGGTCTGCTCGAAAACGATATCATATTGACACGGTTTTTTGCCCGATTTGGGGCACAATTGACCAACGATGAAGTACACGGTTTGGATTTATTGCTCGACTTGCCCGATGATGAGCTACTCTCGGTGCTGATGTCGCGTAAGGCTTTATCAGAAATTGACCCTTCTGAACACACGATGGATACAGCTGGCTTGCTTAAAGCAGAGCATGTTCTGAGTTTGCTCAAGCAGGTTTGAATCAATCGCCGCCCACCCATTTACATTAAAACTTAGGAGTATCATTCATGAGTACGACGAAAAACACAGCCACTTTAAGCTTCTCTGATGGTTCGCCATCGGTTGAGATGCCAATTTATGAAGGCACGATTGGTCCTGATGTGATTGACATTCGCAAGCTGTACGCGCAGACAGGTAAATTCACTTTTGATCCCGGTTTCATGTCCACGGCCGCATGTAACTCAACGATTACTTACATCGACGGCGACAAAGGCGAACTGCTCTATCGCGGTTACCCGATTGAACAGTTGGCGAAAAAATGTGATTTCTTGGATGTTGCATTCTTATTGCTCAATGGTGAATTGCCTTCCCCTGAAGAAAAAGTAGACTTCGAGAAAAACAAAGTCATGCGCCACACCATGGTGCACGAGCAAATGCAACAATTCTTCCGTGGCTTCCGCCGCGACGCGCACCCGATGGCAGTTTTGACCGCAGCTGTCGGCGCGATGAGTGCTTTTTACCATGACTCGACAGACATTACAGATGCCGAAAGCCGTCAAGTATCTGCGATTCGACTGATTGCTAAATTGCCGACTTTGGTCGCCATGGCATACAAATACACCATCGGTCAGCCCTTCGTTTACCCACGCAACGACTTGTCCTACACTGGCAACTTTTTGCGCATGATGTTTGCCGTTCCTTCCGAAGAATACGTCGTCAACCCCGTGCTAGAACGCGCGCTCGATCGCATTTTTATTCTGCACGCTGACCACGAACAAAACGCCTCAACATCAACGGTGCGCCTCGCAGGTTCATCGGGCACGAACCCATTTGCCGCCGTCGCAGCAGGCGTCGCTTGCCTTTGGGGACCTGCACACGGTGGTGCAAATGAAGCCGCCCTTAAAATGCTTGAAGAAATCGGCTCTGTTGACAACGTTCCGGCCTTTATCGAAAAAGTTAAAGACAAAACCTCAGAAGTGCGCCTCATGGGCTTTGGTCACCGCGTCTATAAAAACCATGACCCACGAGCCACACTCATGCGTGAAACTTGCTACGAAGTGCTGCAAGAGCTGGGCCTGCAAGAAGACCCATTGTTCAAACTCGCCATGGAACTCGAACGCATTGCACTCTCGGACGACTACTTCATCAGCCGCAAGCTCTACCCGAACGTCGATTTTTACTCAGGCATCGTTCAACGCGCGCTCGGCATTCCGACAGACCTGTTCACCGGTATTTTCGCCTTGGCGCGCACCGTTGGCTGGATTGCCCAGTGGAACGAAATGATTGCCGATCCCGACCAAAAAATCGGTCGCCCACGTCAACTCTTCGTCGGCTCACCACGCCGCGATGTGCCGTAAGTTTTGACATTGCATTTTTAGATGTTAAAAAAGGTTTGCCTATTCGGCAAACCTTTTTTTATGGCCCTGTGTGCCACGTATTTATAGAGACTGCGTGTATCTAAAAACAGTGCCTTGCTCAGAGTCGGACGTCAAATCAACGATACCACCGAGGCTTTCTGCGATTTTTTTAACAATAGACAAGCCCAAACCACTGCCTGTCTCACCTGTGCCCATGACCCGATAAAACGGATCGAAAACTCGAGGCAATTCATTGGCTGCTATACCGATGCCATTGTCTTGAACTTCAAAGACAGCCTTGTCGTTTTGTTGAAACAATCGAATGTCAATTTGCCCAGATTCTGGGGTGTAACGGATGGCGTTTTCTATGGCATTGTGCATGAGTGTGCGCAGTTTGAAAGCATCGGTTTGAAGTTGGATGGGTTCTTCGTGGTCAATGCCGATGTCGATGTTTTTAGATTGGGCGAGTGGGTACAACTCGGAGATGGTTTGATGCAATAACTCGGTCACGTCTATTTGAGTGGGTTCGATAGCTTCACTCGTTTGGATTTGATGACGGGCGAGCGTGAGCAGCTGTTCGAGCAAAGTGCGGGTGCGACCCAAGCCTTGCTGCAACAGGGCCAAACGCTGACGACCATCATCGTTGACTATGGTTTGCTGGAGGTTTTCGGCTTGCAAAG
>CALMCK010000023.1 GCA_937862845.1 uncultured Burkholderiaceae bacterium
CTTCTATCCCAAATGGGCGGGCTCGTTAATTTTCTTTTTTCAAACTCGTGTTCAGCAGTGCTGAACACAAGTTTGAAGCCAAATCAAAAAATAATTTTTGAATTAATTACACTTCCAAACCAGCAGGCGGCCAATTGTCGAGCTTCATACCCAGCGTCAAACCGCGCGCGGCCAACACTTCTTTGATTTCCGACAATGACTTACGACCCAAGTTTGGCGTTTTGAGCAAATCTTGCTCAGAACGTCGAACCAAATCACCGATGTACTGAATCGCTTCAGCTTTAAGGCAGTTCGCAGAACGAACCGTCAGCTCAAGCTCATCAACCGGACGCAACAAAATCGGATCAAACTGCGGCACATTGCTGCGTTGACCAGCGGTTTCGCCGACTTCTTCAGTGCTTTGCAAATCAGCAAACACAGCCAACTGCTCAATCAAAATGCCAGCAGACTGACGAACCGCGTCTTCTGGGCTGATCACGCCATTGGTGTCGATGTGCATGACCACTTTATCGAGGTCGGTGCGTTGCTCAACACGAGCAGACTCAACGCTGTAGCTCACTTTACGAATCGGAGAAAACGATGCGTCAAGCATGATGTAGCCGATTTTTTTGCTGTGGTCATCCGAGAATGCACGGACATTACCAGGCACATAACCACGGCCTTTTTCAACTTTGATTTGCATGTCGAGCTCGCCACCCACCAAGTGAGCAATCACGTGGTCAGGGTTAACGATTTCAACTTCATGCGAACCTTCGATGTCTGCTGCAGTGACAGGACCTTGACCTGATTTTTTCAGCGTCAATGTGATGTCGTCACGGTTGTGCAGTTTGAATACCACGCCTTTGACATTCAAAAGAATGTCAACCACGTCTTCTTGTACACCGTCAAGCGTAGAGTATTCATGCAAGGCACCAGCGATTTGCACTTCAGTTGCGGCATAGCCAGTCATTGAAGAAAGCAAAACACGGCGCAAAGCATTGCCCAAAGTGTGACCATAACCGCGTTCAAATGGTTCTAAAACCACTTTAGCGCTGTTTGCACCCGTAGCGTCCACAGAAATGTTGCGAGGCTTTAAAAATGTGTTTTTAGACATAAAATTCCTTTCAACAAAATTCCAAACGATGTCAGACCGAATGGAATCTGGGGGTGATGTGGATAAAAGATTTAAACCTGTGTGCGCGCAAAACGGCGCAGCACCACAGATTATTAACGTGAGTACAACTCGACGATTAAGCTTTCATTCACATCGTGTGCAACATCAGAACGATCTGGCACGGCTTTGAATGTGCCTTCCATTTTCTTGGCGTCAACAGAGACCCAAGAAGGCATACCAATTTGCTCAGCCAATTGCAATGCTTCTGCAATACGAACTTGTTTTTTTGCTTTTTCAGTCACCGTGATGACGTCGCCAGCTTTGATTTGAATCGAAGGAATGTTGGCCACTGCACCATTCAAAACAATCGATTTGTGGCTGACCAACTGACGCGCTTCAGCACGAGTTGAGCCAAAGCCCATGCGGTAAACCACGTTGTCCATGCGTTGCTCGAGCAAGCGAACCAAAATTTCACCCGTGTTGCCACGTTGACGTTCGGCTTCTGCGAAGTAACGGCGGAATTGACGCTCTAAAACGCCATACATGCGTTTGAGTTTTTGTTTTTCGCGCAATTGATTGCCAAAATCTGATGTGCGCATGCCTGATTTGAGACCATGCTGACCAGGTTTAACATCGGCTTTACATTTAGAGTCCAAAGAGCGACGGGCGCTTTTCAGGAATAAGTCGGTGCCTTCACGGCGAGAGAGTTTAGCCTTAGGGCCAAGATAACGTGCCACAGTAGTGTCCTTTGATGTGATGTTTGTTGTCTATATGCAACAAACACGTTCTTACGCAACACGGAAACTTTGACATAACCGCTGGTAAAAACAGTGGGCTTAAAAAATACCAGTTACGCCAGACACGCTGACGTCAACCAATACAAACGACAGATAAAGCCAACCCGAGGCTGGCTTTATCCTAAATACACAAAACAAAAATGCGCAATCGCCGATTATACTCGGCGAGTACGCTATTTGTCCAGCGATAAATTAGATGCGACGACGCTTTGGAGGGCGGCAGCCATTATGCGGCACAGGCGTCACGTCTTGAATCGAAGTGACTTTAATGCCCAATGCACTCATGGCACGCACTGAAGATTCGCGACCTGGGCCTGGGCCTTTGATGCGTACTTCAAGGTTTTTGATGCCGTACTCTTGAGCCACTTTACCAGCTGACTCTGCCGCGACCTGTGCAGCAAATGGTGTTGATTTGCGTGAGCCTTTAAAGCCCGCGCCACCTGCAGTTGCCCATGACAAGGCATTGCCTTGACGGTCGGTGATTGTAATAATCGTGTTATTGAATGATGCATGTACGTGCAAAATACCATCAACGACGTTCTTTTTTACTTTTTTACGCGCGCGTGCGGCGGCGTTGTTTGCAGCTTTAGCCATTTAACTTGTCCTTAAATTCGCTGATTATTTTTTGTTCGCAATACTTGCTTTACGCGGACCTTTACGCGTGCGCGCATTGGTTTTGGTGCGTTGACCACGCAAAGGCAAGCCTTTACGATGACGCATACCACGGTAGCAACCCAAATCCATCAAACGTTTGATAGACATGGTTACTTCACGACGCAAGTCACCTTCGATGGTGAATGTGCCGACTGCATCACGCAATTTTTCCAAATCGGCGTCATCCAAGTCTTTAATTTTTTTATTTGCAGCAACACCCGTTGCCTCGCAAATTTTGAGCGCACGAGGACGACCAATACCATAAATCGCAGTCAAACCAATCGAAGTGTGTTTGTGCGGGGGAATGTTAACACCAGCAATACGTGCCATTTTATTTCCTTAAGCGTTTAATTAACCTTGACGTTGCTTGTGACGTGGGTCACTAGAGCAAATCACACGGACGACGCGGTTGCGACGAATAATTTTGCAATTGCGGCAAATGCGTTTTACCGATGCGAGTACTTTCATTTTAAATCTCCTCTACAAACTTTGAGAGCGCTCATTACTTCGAGCGGAATACAATTCGTGCTTTCGACAAATCGTAAGGGGTTAGCTCAACGGTGACTTTGTCACCTGCCAAAATGCGAATATAATTTTTACGCATTTTTCCAGAAATATGGCCGAGAACGACATGGCCATTTTCCAGTTTAACTGTAAAGGTGGCGTTGGGCAATGCCTCCAACACTTCACCTTGCATTTGAATCACATCATCTTTTGCCATTACTTTGATCCTTTAAAGTTGGCTTTTTTCATCAACGACTCATACTGTGAGCTCATCATTGAAGACTGCACTTGCGACATAAAGTCCATCGCCACAACCACAATAATCAACAGTGACGTACCACCAAAAGCCAATGAACTAGACCACTGTGCCGCCATTAATTCTGGCACCACGCAAACAAAAGCCATGTATGCAGCACCAATCAAAGTCAGGCGCAAAATAATTTTATCCAAGTAGCGCGTGGTTTGCTCACCAGGACGAATCCCAGGAATCACTGCACCACTCTTTTTCAAATTGTCCGACGTGTCACGGCTGTTGAACATCAATGCGGTGTAAAAAAAGCTGAAAAACACAATCGCAGCCACATAAAGCGTCAGATGCAACGGCTTGCCGGGTGACAACTCTGCTGCCAAATCTTTGAGCCAAACGGATGTCGAGCTGGTCATCGCATTGGCGATGGTGGCAGGAAACAGTAAAATCGATGACGCAAAAATCGCTGGAATCACACTGGCCATGTTCAATTTCAACGGCAGGAAAGAACTTTGCCCCCCGTATACTTTATTACCGACTTGTCGCTTGGCGTAGTTGATTGGAATCTTACGCAGCGCACGCTCAACAAAAACGATAAACGCAATCAGTGCCACCGCCAAAAGGATAATCAGCACAGACGAAAAATAACCAATTTGACCACTGCCCACTTTTTCAAAAAAACCTGAAATCGCTGAAGGCAAACTTGACACAATACCCGTGAAGATAATCAGTGAAATACCGTTACCCAAACCGCGTTCTGTGATTTGCTCACCGAGCCACATCAAAAACATGGTGCCTGTGACCAAGGTCAACACTGCAATCGCCAGAACCGACACACCTGACTGCAAGACTTGCGGGTCTTGGCCCTGCAGACTACTGGCCACAAAGAATGCCTGAATCAGGGCCAAACCCAAAGTACCATAACGCGTGTACTGAATGATTTTACGTTGACCGGCTTGACCTTCTTTTTTGAGCGCTTCCAAAGAAGGCACCACAACAGCGGCAAGTTGCATGACAATCGACGATGTGATGTAGGGTGTGATCCCAATCGCCACAATCGAGAATCGAGAAACCGCACCACCTGAGAATAAATTCATCAGGCCAAGCAAGCCACTTTGATTTTCATTAAACAGCGTGGCCAAGTTTCCAGGATTAATGCCAGGAACTGGAATGTGCGAGCAGATGCGATACACAATCATGGCCAAAATCAAGAAAATCAGGCGCTGCTTGAGCTCGGAGTTGCCTTTAGAGGCGCCGCCAAGCTGCGAGTTAGATGATAATTTGGCAGTTGCCACAAAATCCCCTTAATTACTCAACAACCGAGCCACCAGCAGCTTGAATCGCTGCGAGCGCACCTTTGGTTGCTGCTACGCCTTTGAGTGTGACTTTACGGCTGATTTCGCCTGTGGCCACAACTTTAGCGCTGGTGATGAGTTCGCCGAGCAAACCTGCTTGTTTGAGTGCTTGCAAATCGATGTCATCCACCGGCAAGTTGTTCAATTGAGCCAAAGTCACTTCACCAACGAAACGACGCGTCATTGACGTGAAGCCGCGTTTTGGCAAACGACGATACATTGGCATTTGACCACCCTCAAAACCCAAACGGTGGAAACCGCCTGAACGAGATTTTTGACCTTTATGGCCACGACCAGCAGTCTTGCCGAAGCCAGAGCCGATACCACGACCGACGCGACGGCGATTTGCCGTTGAGCCTGCTGCGGGTGCAATGGTGTTTAAAAACATGTGATTCTCCGTTTTTACAGTTATTGATCTTGTTGATTACTCAACAACGCTGACCAAATAACGGACTTTATTAATCATGCCACGAACTGCTGGCGTGTCTTCTAATTCGCGCACTTGACGGATTTTTTTGAGGCCAAGGCCTGCTACCGTATCGCGGTGCGATTGTTTGGTGCCAATCACGCTTTTTACCAAGGTGACTTTTACTGTTTTATCAGCCATGAGAATCTCCTTAAGCCGTGATTTCGTCAACACTCAAGCCACGCTTTGAAGCGATGTCTGAAGGTGTTGATTGTTTGCGCAAACCATCGAGCGTTGCACGAACCATGTTGTACGGATTGTTTGAACCGAGTGATTTGGCAACCACATTGGTCACGCCCATCACATCAAACACTGCACGCATTGGGCCACCCGCGATGATACCAGTACCATCTTTGGCTGGCGACATCAATACAACTGCGGCACCGTGTTTACCTGTGCTGGAATGCTGTAAAGTACCGTCTTTCAACGGAATGCGAACCATAGAGCGGCGCGCTTGATCCATGGCTTTTTGCACAGCCACAGGCACTTCACGCGCCTTGCCTTTGCCCATGCCGATGCGGCCATCGCCATCACCAACCACGGTCAACGCGGCGAAACCCATAATGCGACCACCCTTAACCACTTTAGTTACGCGGTTAACTGCAATCATCTTTTCGCGCAAGCCGTCTTCGGCTTGTGCATCATTTTTTGCTTGAACTTTTGACATACAAATTCCTTTTATTCGTCGTTGGCGACTGGGTTAGAACTGCAAACCAGCTTCACGAGCTGCTTCAGCCAACGCTTTAACGCGACCATGGAATTGGAAACCAGAGCGATCAAACGCCACTTGGGTCACACCCGCTGCTTTTGCTTTAGCGGCGATGGCTGCGCCAACCGCTTTAGCGGCCGCGACGTTACCGCCGTTGCCTTTGGTTTCTGTTTTCAAAGCGGCTTCTTGCGAAGACGCTGTTGCCAGAACCGTATCACCAGCCGCTGAAATCAAAGTGGCATAAATGTGTGAATTGGTGCGATGAATCGCCAAACGATTGACTTTCAACTCAGCAATTTTGGCACGGGTTTTGCGTGCTCGGCGCAAACGCGCTTGCTTTTTGTCTTGCATCATAATTCCTTTAAAGAATCGATTTTAAAAGGAGTTGCATCGCTTTTAAAACAACACAACTCATTTTAACGATTATTTTTTCTTGGTTTCTTTCAACAACACCACTTCACCGGTGTAACGCACACCCTTGCCTTTGTAAGGCTCTGGTGGACGATAAGCGCGCACTTCTGCAGCCACTTGACCGACTTGTTGTTTATTCACACCTTTGATGACGATCTCAGTTTGAGTTGGTGTTTCAGCGACGACACCCTCTGGCATGACGTGAAACACATCATGAGAGAAGCCGAGCTCCAATTTCAAACCATTGTTTTCAGCTTTGGCACGGTAACCAACGCCAACCAAATTCAGGCGTTTTTCAAAGCCTTTGGTCACACCGTGAACCATGTTTGCCAAAATAGCACGGGTTGTGCCTGACAATGCATTTGATTCACGTGATTCGTCGTTACGCGTGACAGCCAATTGACCATCTTCATTTTTTACAGTGATTTTGTCGCTCAAAACCATTGACAAAGCACCCAAAGCACCTTTAACAGTGATTGCATTGCCGTTCAATGTCACTTCTGCACCACTCAACGCAACCGGATGTTTACCTACACGAGACATATTATTCTCCCTTTCCGATTACGCTACGACGCACAACACTTCGCCGCCGACGCCTAATGCACGTGCTTTGCGGTCAGTGATGACGCCTTTAGAGGTTGACAAAATTGCGAC
>CALMCK010000024.1 GCA_937862845.1 uncultured Burkholderiaceae bacterium
CCACACCATGCGCCGTATGATTTCTTATTTGATTTTTGCAGCGCTAAGCTGCTCTTGTGCGACACAGCGGCCGATGTCGAATGCGACGGGTGCAGCACCCACAGCAGCGATACCGTCCTTGCCCGAGCGGGGAGGCTCTGGTGTTGTCTCGTCTGCGGTTGATTTTCAAAACACCATTGTGCAGTCTGGATTTTCTGGGCAGGCGAGTTTTTATGTGCAAGCCATCGGCGAGGATGCGCCGCTTTTGGCGTACAACGCGACTCGAGCGCAGAATCCTGCGTCGGTGATTAAACTGGTCACGAGCTATGCCGCGATTAAAACGTTGGGTGCCGACTACCGCTGGCGCACCGAGCTTTTAAGCGAAGAAAAACCCGATGCTGACGGCAGCTTAAAGTCACCACTGTATTTGAAAGGCAGCGGCGACCCGCAGTTGGTGATTGAAAAAATTGACGCGCTGGTGAAAAGCCTCGCGGCGAATGGCGTGACGCATTTGCAAGCACCGATTGTGATGGACCGCAGTATTTTCGGCAATGTGCGAGAAGACGCCGGCAGTTTTGACGGTGAGCCATCCATGCCTTACAACGCACAACCCGATGCCGCATTGATGAATTTTCACGCGCTGAGTTTTAACTTTGACCCCGCGACACGACAAGTCAGCGTCACGCCGTATTTGATGGACTACGCCATCGACAACAGCATTCAATGGGTCAATGGCGCGTGTCCGAGTGGCGGCTGGAAAAGCGCCATTGCACTCAACGTGAGCGGCACAATGACCCGTGTTGGCGGTCGTTACTACAGCGGCTGCGGCGCGCAGAGTTGGCATGTGCATGCGTATCAGCTCAGTGCAAATGCTTATGCGCTGGGTGTTTTGGCAGGCTTGATGCCCGCGAGTACCGATTTGAGTTGTTGCGATGGTCGCAGTCAAAATCCGCGCTGTTCGGTTAAATACATGGCGTGCAGCGGCCATCATTCCGTGGGCATGGCTTGGGACAAAGCCAGCGTGCTCGACGGCACCACGCCCAAGCACGCCAGCGTCCTCGCCAGCATCGACTCGGCGCCACTCACCGATGAGTTGCGTGACATGAATCTTTACTCAAACAACGTCATGGCGCGGCAAGTGTATCTCAGCTTATCGGCCAAAGAAAAAGGCCAGGGAAACCTCGCCGCCAGTGCAGAGATTGTGCGCAAACGTCTCGGTGAGCAAGGCTTACACCTCAAATCATTGAGCATGGGCAATGGCTCAGGCTTGTCGCGCAGCACCGCCATCAGTGCAGCAGACTTGGGCGCGATGTTGGTGCGGGCGAGCTCTGATGCTGATTTCGTGAACACCATCGCGCGATTGGGCATCGAAGGCACGGTGAAAAACCGATTGACGGACACCGACATGGTTGGCCGAGGACGCATTAAGACAGGCTCGCTCAATGACGTGCGCGCCATCGCGGGTTACATCGATGGCAAAAGCGGTCGACGATATGCCATCGTCAGCATCATTCAAAGTGACAATGCGCAGACCGCTTCTGGCAAAAAATTGCACGATGATTTTATGGTTTGGGTGGGCAATCAGTAAGGATAAATGCGGGTGGCGGCGCAATGATGTTTGCTCAATAGCGCGCACTCGATGTGACAAGACGCTGTGGCCATGATGCTACAATGACAATGCGACTCATCATCGTTTGATGAATGAATTTGGATTGTGTTTGTGAAGCTTGAGGCTTACGCGATGCTTCCGAATGCACGAAAAATCGTTGGACGGCGGGGAGGTTTAATCGCCTTGTTCACAGAATAATTGACAAGTAATTAATGGGTTTGAATATGCTCGATGACCGTTCCAAAAGTCTTTTGCTGACGCTGGTTGCCCAATACATTGGGCAAGGGCAGCCCATTGCCTCAAAGGCTTTGATTGAGCATGCGGGTTTGGCATTGTCGAGCGCGACGGTGCGCCATGTGATGGCTGATTTAGAGCAGCTCGGTTTGATTGCCAGCCCGCACACGTCTGCGGGTCGTGTGCCGACGCCGCGTGGTTATCGGTTTTTTGTGGACACGATGATGGCGGTGGGGTCGTTTGAGGCGATTGAAAGCACGCAGTTGTCGTTACAGTTGTTGCCAGACAGTCCGCAGCGCATGGTGCATAATGCGGCGAGTTTGTTGTCTGAAATCTCGCAGTTCGCAGGCGTGATTTCGACACCGAAGCGTCGTGATGCGCAGCAGTTTTTTAGGCAAATCGAGTTTTTGCCTTTGTCGGCGCAGCGGATTTTGGTGATTATCATCACGCCTGAAGGCGATGTGCAAAATCGTTTGTTGATGGTGAATGAGGCTTATTCTCCGTCGCAGTTGACGGAGGCGGCGAATTATTTGAACCAGCATTGCGCCGGTTTGTCGATTGTGCAAATCCAGACTCAGATTAAACATGAGCTTTCTCATTTACAGCAGCGGGTGGCGGTGTTGATGCAGGCGGCAGTGAGTCAGTCTGATGTGGGCATGAATTCGCTTGACGATGCGCTGGTGGTTAAAGGTGAGCGACATTTGCTGAGCGTCTCGGAGCTGACCAGTGACATGAATCGTTTGCGTCAAACCTTTCATATGTTTGATGAAAAAACGCGTTTGTTACAATTATTAGAGCGGGCGAGCACGGCCGATGGTGTGCAAATTTTCATTGGGGGTGAGTCTGATGTGCTGCCATTCGATGGTGTGTCACTGATTTCTGCGCCGTATTCGGCAAACAATGAAGTGATTGGCACGCTGGGGGTTATCGGGCCATCGCGCATGGCGTATGATAAAATGATTCCGCTGGTTAATATCACCGCACAACTTCTATCGCGCGCCATGAGCGCGCCCAACCCAGACGGTACACACGCATGACAACACTTGGAATACTTTTGGTCAATCTCGGCTCGCCCGATGCGGCCACACCTGACGCGGTGAAACGTTACCTCAAAGAGTTTTTGAGCGATCGGCGTGTGGTTGACTTGCCTGCGATTATTTGGCAACCGATTTTGCGAGGCATTATTTTACGCACGCGCCCCGAAAAAGTCGCTGCCAAATATCAAGCCGTGTGGCATGGCAATATCAACAGCGACAATGCACCACTCAAACGCATCACGGCGGGTCAAGTCGCTGCGCTTGAGCAAAAAATTCCCTACAAAATCTACTGGGCGATGCGCTATCAAAACCCATCGATACACAGCGTGGTGGCGCAGATGCATGCCGATGGCATCCGCCAGTTTGTGTTGCTGCCCATGTACCCGCAGTATTCGACCACGACCACGCTCACGGTGGTTGAGGCGGTTGAGCGCAGTTTGCGCGCATTGGACGCAGACGGTTTAACGCTCACCACCGTCAGTGATTATCATGTTCACCCTAGCTATATTGATGAATTGGCGAAGAGTGTGCGCACACATTGGTTGAGAAATGGCACGCCGAATTGGTTGGCAGGCGATCAGCTGCTGGTCAGTTTTCACGGCATTCCAGAAGCGTTGGTGAACAAAGGCGACCCGTATCAGCAGCAATGCCAAGCGACATATGAAAAGCTCGTGGCCGCTTTGCAACTGGATGCCTCGAATGCGACGCTGGTGTTCCAATCACGATTCGGCGCACAAAAATGGTTGCAGCCTTATGCCAGCGCCACCCTTAAAACTTTGGGCGGAGCAGGCGTTCAGCGCGTCGATGTGATTTGCCCTGGATTTTCGGCCGACTGTCTGGAGACGCTCGAGGAAGTCTCGATTGAGCTTAAAAATGAGTTTATTCAGGCGGGCGGCCAGAGCTACCATTACATCCCCTGTCTGAATGAGCAGACCGCTCATTTGCAAAAAATACTCACCGATGTGTCGCAACAACTGGTTTCGTAACGTCGTGAAATAATTTTCAAACAAGCCTTGCTAAATGGGACGAACTTTGTCATAATCTCGTTTCTGCGTTGCCCGGGTGGTGGAATTGGTAGACGCGCTGGACTCAAAATCCAGTTCCGAAAGGAGTGCCGGTTCGATTCCGGCCCCGGGCACCAACTAAATAAAAAAACCTGCTGATATTCAATATCAGCAGGTTTTTTTTCGTTTATTGACTTCATGGTTTTATTGTGAGCTCTCTCGCTCGTCTTGCTGTGCTGCCCACATCGCGGCGTATTCGCCTCGTCGTTTGAGCAGCTCGCTGTGCGTGCCGCGCTCGGTGATGCGTCCGTCATTCATGACGAGGATTTGATCGGCGTGGACGATGGTGGAGAGTCGGTGCGCGACGATGAGGGTGGTGCGGTTTTGCGCGGCTTCATCAAATGCCGATTGAATCGCTTTTTCGGCATGCGAGTCGAGTGCAGAGGTGGCTTCATCAAACACCAGTATGGGTGTGTTTTTAAGCAATGTGCGGGCGATGGCGACCCGTTGTTTTTCGCCGCCTGAGATTTTTAGGCCGCGTTCACCCACTGCTGTGTCCAGCCCTTCGGGCAAGCGCTTGAGAAAATCAGTGAGGTGGGCGGCGTCGGCGGCGGCACGCACCTGTGCTTCGTTGGCATCGGGTTTGCCGTAGGCGATGTTGTAGCCGAGCGTGTCGTTGAACAACACCGTGTCTTGTGGCACGATGCC
Source organism: uncultured Burkholderiaceae bacterium (assembly GCA_937862845.1). Taxonomy (GTDB): domain Bacteria; phylum Pseudomonadota; class Gammaproteobacteria; order Burkholderiales; family Burkholderiaceae; genus Hydromonas. Next base: position 4,572 of record CALMCK010000024.1, read on the forward strand.
GATGTTGCTGCGCAGTGACAGTTGTGTGACCTGCGCGATGGATTGACCGTCGATGCGGATGTCGCCGCTTTGAATGTCATAAAAACGAAACAACAAACGCGAAATAGTGGATTTGCCCGCACCGCTTTTACCAACGATGGCGGTGGTGGTGTTTGGCTCAACGGTGAAACTGATGTCGTGCAAAATGCTGCGCGCATCCGTGTAACTAAAATTCACGTGTTGGAATTCAATTCGTCCCTGCGACACCATCAGTTCGCGCGCGTTGGGCTGGTCGGCGATGTCGGGTGAGCTTTGCAGCAGGTCAAACATTTTATCGACGTCAGTCAACGATTGCTTGAGCTCACGGTACATCACGCCCAGATTATTCAGTGGCACATAGAGTTGCAACATCAACGTATTGACCAACACCAAATCACCGATGGTCAGATGGCCGTCAACGACGCCACGTGTGGTGTACCAAAGTATCGCGATGAGTGCGACAGAGATGATGATTTGTTGGCCGAAGTTGAGTGCTGAGAGTGAGCGTTGCGACTCAATGGCGGCATCACGAAATTGGCCGAGGCCTTCGTCGTAACGTTTTGCTTCAAATTTTTCGTTGTTGAAATACTTGACTGTTTCAAAGTTCAACAATGAGTCGACGGCTTTTTGATTGGCGTGTGAGTCGAGCTCATTCATGCGTTTGCGATATTGTGTGCGCCACTCTGTGATGCCGACGGTATAAGTGATGTAGCAAAACAATGCGGCGCCTGTGATGGCGAAAAACACGATGTCGTATTTCACCCATAAGAATCCCAACACCATAACGATTTCAATCAGTGTCGGTATGATGGTCATGAATGAAAAGCCAATCAAGCTGCGCACGCCGCGTGTGCCACGCTCGATGTCGCGGGTCAAACCACCTGTTTGTCGACCCAGATGAAAGCGCAGCGACAAACTGTGCAGGCGGTTGAATACTTGCAATGACATGACGCGTGCGGCGTTTTCGGCCACTCTGAAAAACACGATTTGGCGCACCTCGTTGAACAGCGTTTGCGAGATTCGCAAAACACCGTAAGCAATCAGCATTAAAATCGGCACCGCCAAAGCGACTTGCAATGTGGGGTTTGGGCTCAAGTCATCGATGATTTTTTTCAGCGTGATGGGGATGCCCAGATTGGCGACTTTGGCGAGAGACAGAGCGATAAAAGCGATGATGACACGGTATTTGCTTTGCCAAATGTACGGCCAAAGGTTTTTTAGGGTTTGCCAATCAGAGCGTGTGTGTGGTGTGTTCATGTGGGGCTAGTGATAAAAAGACAAGCATGCAAACTCGTGTCAACGAATGTGCATGCATGAGAGATGCGTGAATGAAAATATGAAGCTTAAAATATGGCAGACTGACAGCGTCAATGGCCAGCGCCTGCGCTGGCACCCTTGACAGGTTTGGCGAGGAATACGGTGAACATCATCAACACAAATAGACCCGTGGTCAAGTACAAAATATCCAGCGTCGCCATGCTGGCGGCCTGCTGCGAGACCATTCGTTCCAGTGCTGTCAATCGTTGCGAAACGCTCATGCCACTGCTGCCGAGCTGTATCATGAACTGGTCATAGGCGGGATTGCCAGGGTGCAAACCCTCGGTCAAGCGTGCATGGTGAAAGCTCGTGCGGCGTGACCACAACGTCACAAACACCGCTGTGCCAATCGCACCGCCCAGCGTGCGCAGAAAGTTGGACAGCCCTGTGGCGGCAGTGAGTGCTGGACCTTCCAAACCCACTAAAATCATGCTTGAGAGCGGGATAAAGAAAAACGGAATACCCAAGCCAAACAAGAATCGCCCGAACATGATTTCACCGATGGTGGCGTCGGGCGTGAGCCCGCTGCTGTACCACGCGCCGAATGCAAATAATCCAAAGCCTGTGAAAATCAACCAGCGCAAATCCACACGGTGCATGTTCATGCCAATCACGGGCGAGAAAAATATAGCGAATATCGCCACAGGCGAGGTCGCCAACCCAGAGTGCAAGGCATCATAGCCCAACACCGTCTGTAGCCACAGCGGAATCACCACCACATTGCCAAAAAATATCGTGAAGCCAATGGTTTGCAGCAAAGTGCCGACGGTAAAGTTGCGGTTTTTAACCAGCTTTAAATCCACCACAGGGTGTTTGTCATACCACTCCCAAATTGCCAAAAGGAACAACCCAACCACCGCCGTGACGGTCAGCGTGACGACCTCTGTGGATTCAAACCAGCCCAAGTCATTGGCGTGTTCGAGCATGAATTGCAGCGAGCCGACGCCGATGACCAGCAGTATTAAACCGATCACATCAATTGGC
>CALMCK010000025.1 GCA_937862845.1 uncultured Burkholderiaceae bacterium
CTTTGGTCGCTTGTATGATGGCAAAAAAGGCACCAAACAAAGCCGCCGTGGTGAATGCATTCGGCAACAAATAAATGCTTTTATGGCGCTGGGTCATGGGCGTGTCCTTATCTGGCGAGCCATCTTCTAGCACGCGCACACGGTATGAGTCGTCATGTGTATCGTCCATCGTCTTAACCTTATTCAGCGACAGCCAATGTGGCCAAAATCGTCGACGAGGCCGACACCGTGTCACCAATCGCCACGTTTGGCACCGCATCCAATGGCAAATACACATCCACACGCGAACCAAAACGAATGAAACCATAGCGCTCGCCACGTGCGGCTTGATGGCCCACGCCGACATAGCACAAAATACGACGGGCAATCAGACCGGCAACCTGCACGCTGGTGACAGTTTGACCGTCGGGCGTGGTTAACACCAACGCATTGCGCTCGTTTTGCTCAGAGGCTTTGGCAAGGTCAGCATTGAAAAATTTCCCTGGGAAATATTCAGCTTTAACGACTTCACCGTCGACGGGCATACGATTCGAGTGCACATTAAAGACATTCATAAACACACTGATTTTCAAAGCATCACGGTCAGCATAAATGTCGCGGGTCTTCTCAACAACAATGATGCGGCCATCGGCCGGCGATAACACCGCGCCCGCTTGTTGAGGAATGTCACGAGCCGGGTCACGGAAAAACTGCAACACAAACACAGCAATGATGTAAAACGGCAGCGCCCAAGCGAAGCCGCCCAAATAATGAATGAGAACCGCTAAAAACACCGCAATCCCAATGAACGGCCAACCCTCGCGGGCGATGAGTGGGTGCGGATAGTTTGAATTGCTTGACATAAGTATAACCCTCTAAATTAAAACGCCTCACATGAACATGAGGTGAAGCGTTATTTTACTTCATTTTCGCGGCAATCCAAAGACTTAACTGTATGGTGTCTCGGCTGATTTCCAATGTCGGTTCAGCGACGTCAACGGCTTCTGCTGATTTTGCCAACATGGGTGCGCGGGCATACATGGCGGATACACCACCACCGCAACCTCGTGCACCTGTGGTGTCGATGTGAACGATGCGCCATGCGTTCGGTTTACCCATGGCGTCGCTCATGGCGCGCAGGCGCAGATTGACATCGTCAAATGCTTGGGCATAGAGCTTTTGTTGAGCGGCTTTGGCGGTGGCTGGGCTGACATAGCTGTTCATGCCGTTAATGGTGACGCCTGCTTCTTGCAGCATGCTCACGAGGCTGGGGACTTCGGTGGGGTTTTTGCTTTCCAGCGTGAAGGATTGTTGGACAATCCAGTCTTTATTTTGTCCTTTTTGGTTGTAATTTGGGTAGGTGTTGTAATTTTGATTGGTGATTTCAATTTTGGGATACTGCGCTTTAATGAGGGCAATGACGCTGGTCATTTTTTTATTCACATCGTCAGCAGCGATGCGTTTGTCGCGGTTTTCGGCTTTATATGAGACTTGCACATTGGCGGCGTCTTGCATGACATCTTGTTGTGCCGCAGCGCAGAGCTCGACCAGTGTACCGCTTTGGTTGATGTTGTTGGCGGTTTGCGCGTGGCTGTTTTGGAGCAGCAGACCTGTGAAAGGCAAGGAGAGCAAGCAGGTTTTGAGGATGGGGTGCATGGGGATTTCCTTTTTGTATTGATTCAGTCTTTGGGTGGATTGTCCTCAATCCGCCCTACTCGTGGCATCATGCCACAAAAAAACAGGTATGTTTTTCAACATACCTGCTTTTAAGAGGTGAGTCAGCCCGTCGGTTGACTCGATTTGAACGTTTAACAGTTCAATTAGTTTTTCGCTTGATCAACCAGTTTGTTGGCTTTAATCCAAGGCATCATCGAGCGCAATTTTTCGCCGACTTGTTCAATCGGGTGTTGCGATGTCAAATGACGGCGTGAGACCATGGTCGGCGCACCTGATTTGTACTCGAGGATGAAGCTTTTCGCGTATTCGCCGGTCTGAATGTTTTTCAGGCATTCGCGCATCGCTTTGCGTGACTCTTCGTTGATGACGCGTGGGCCTGTGACGTATTCGCCGTATTCAGCGTTGTTTGAAATCGAGTAGTTCATGTTGCCGATGCCGCCTTCGTAGATCAAATCAACGATGAGCTTGAGTTCGTGCAGGCATTCGAAGTAGGCCATTTCAGGCGCGTAGCCCGCTTCGGTCAAAGTCTCAAAACCCATTTTCACGAGTTCAACTGCGCCACCGCACAATACCGCTTGTTCGCCGAACAAATCGGTTTCTGTTTCTTCACGGAATGTGGTTTCGATGATGCCGGCACGACCGCCGCCGTTACCGCAAGCATATGACAATGCCAAATCGCGCGCTGCGCCTGATTTGTCTTGATAAATGGCGATGAGGTGAGGCACGCCGCCGCCTTGAGTGTAGGTACCACGAACAGTGTGGCCCGGTGCTTTCGGGGCGACCATAATCACGTCCAAATCGGCGCGTGGCACGACTTGGTTGTAGATGATGTTAAAACCGTGGGCGAATGCGAGTGCTGCGCCTTCTTTGATGTTTGGTGCGACTTCAGTGTTGTACACTTCGGCGATTTGCTCGTCGGGCAGGAGCATCATGACGATGTCAGCGCCTTTAACGGCTTGTGCGACTTCTTGAACTTTCAAGCCAGCATTGACAACTTTATTCCAAGACGCGCCGCCTTTGCGCAGACCAACGGTGACGTTGATGCCTGATTCAGACAGATTCAATGCGTGGGCGTGGCCTTGTGAGCCGTAGCCGATGATGGTGACGGCTTTGCCTTTAACCAATGACAAATCGCAATCTTTATCGTAAAAAACTTTCATTTCTTTTCCTTTTCCCGTTTGGGTTTTGTTAACACTAAAAAATTCACTGCTTTAAAATTCTGAATCTAAAAATTAAATCTATAAATTCGGTCTAAAAATCAACTGTACGATGTCGATGAAACGCTGTGCTTACAAACGCATCATCCGCTCACCACGCCCGATACCAGATGCCCCTGTTCGCACGGTTTCTAAAATCAAAGCTTTGTCCAATGCTTGAATAAAGGCATTGAGTTTCGCTGTGTCGCCGGTTAGTTCAATGGTATAGGATTTATCCGTCACGTCAATGATTTGACCGCGATAAATATCGGACAAGCGTTTGATTTCTTCGCGGTCTTTGCCAACCGCACGCACTTTGACCATCATTAATTCACGTTCAATGTGTGCGCCATCGGTCAAGTCATTGACTTTAACCACTTCAATCAAGCGATTGAGTTGTTTGGTGATTTGTTCGAGTACATCGTCCGAGCCTGATGTGGCAATGGTCATGCGTGACAATGATGCGTCTTCGGTCGGTGCGACCGACAGCGCTTCGATGTTGTAGCCGCGTGCCGAAAACAAGCCAACCACACGAGATAAAGCGCCCGATTCGTTTTCGAGCAATACTGAAATAATGCGTCTCATATTACTCTCCTATTTTCATGGCTTGTTCAAGCGTGGGGTGTGCGGGGCGCAGCAGCATTTCGGACAGCCCTTTGCCAGATTGAACCATCGGATAAACGTTTTCGGTTTGGTCGGTTTGAAAATCCATGAACACGAGACGGTCTTTCAGTGCCAGCGCTTCTATCAATGCGCCTTCGACGTCTGCGCGCTTTTCGATGCGCATGCCGACATGGCCAAATGACTCTGCGAGCTTGACGAAGTCAGGCAGCGCGTCCATGTATGAGCTCGCATAACGTTTTTCGTAATCGAGTTCTTGCCATTGACGAACCATACCCAGATAACGATTGTTCAGGCTCAAAACTTTAATCGGCAAATCGTATTGTTTGCAGGTCGAGAGTTCTTGGATGCACATTTGCACCGAGCCTTCGCCCGTGATGCAGCAGACTTCTGCGTCTGGATGTCATTTCTTAACGCCCATGGCATACGGAATACCGACGCCCATCGTGCCGAGCCCGCCAGAGTTGACCCATTTGCGCGGCTCGTTAAATGGATAAAATTGTGCCGCCCACATTTGGTGTTGGCCAACGTCGGAGGTGATGAATGCATCGCCTTTGGT
>CALMCK010000026.1 GCA_937862845.1 uncultured Burkholderiaceae bacterium
TACTCAAAGGTTTTTACCCTGAGTTTTTAGCGGGCGAACTCACCGGTGAATTGCCTGCGGTTTTTAATCAGGCCATGTATTTGAGTCAAAACCCGCTGTCCCAAATCGTCCATGAGCGTGTCGGCGAAGAGTTTTTTTTAACCATGGAAAACGCAGATGCGTCGGTGGCACACATGCATGCGCAACGTTTTTGGCTGTCACGGTTTGGTCTGAATGAGCGTGAGTTTGATAAAACCGCCACTTTAAGCCACGGTTTGTCTCAAAGGCTGCTGCTCGCGTCTCTGCTCTCGTCGCAGCCTGAATGGTTGCTGTTTGACGAGCCGACGGCTTTTTTAAACCCTGCGATGCGCGATGGACTTTACGATACCTTGCGCGAGCTCAAAGGCGAAGTCGGCATGGTCATCATCGACCACCACGACCACATGGCGAGTTTGGCAGATATCTGTTGGCATGTCGATGCGGCAGGTCAAATCACCGCCATCAGCGTCGATGAGTGGCTGCGCAGGCAGGCGGCATCGGTCGCGTTTGAACGCGCACATCCACGGTCTTTGGCATTGCCCAATTTATCTGAAAAAATACAACTCAACGCACAAAACCTGACCATTGGTTATGCCAAAAACGCATTGTTCACCGCCAACTTTACCCTAAGCTCGGGCGAGTGCGCCGTGCTCACGGGCAGAAATGGCGCAGGCAAATCAACCTTGTTCAATACGTTGGCAGCGGTGCAAAAACCGATTTCAGGTGGTTTCACATTGCGCGTCAACGATGCCGTCATCAAAAAACCACGCACGCAGATGGCCTATGTTTTTCAGCATCCGGACAGCCATTTTTATTTTGACAGCATTGCCGATGAGCTCACGCAACTCAACGTCGAGGACATCGAGAGCAGTCTTCAAAAAATCAACCTCGAGAACACCGCCGAGCGCTCGCCTCACCAATTGTCAGAAGGCCAAAAGCGCCGCCTCACTCTGCTCTACCCGCAGCTTCAATCACGCCCACTGATTCTATTGGACGAGCCCACGTTCGGTCAAGACGCGGTCAATGTCGAGCGCGTCATCACATTGATACAATCGCTCAAAGCGGCAGGACACGCGCTCATCGTCATCAGCCACGACCCCGCACTCACCGCAGCGGTGGCCACACAGCACTGGCACATCGAGCATGGCTCTTTTACAGTGAGTCCTGTATGAAACGATGTGCCGCACCGATACGCAGCCGTGTGTTTCACGATGCACACCTGTTTGTCTTGCTGTTGATTTTCTTTGTGGCCGTCGCATTTAATCCACCGTGGTTTTTGGTCGCGGCTTGGGCATTGACCTTTTGCGCCGTGGCATTCGCACAAGGCACGACGATTCGATTCGCGCTGCAGTCGTTGGTGCTGGCATTCGCTTTATCCTTCTCTGTCTGGTTGCTCAATGTGCTTTATCCAGACGCGCATTTATCCGCCGCAGCGGTCAGCACCAATGCACAAAACACCGCCCTGAAAATCTGGTCACTCACCTGGGTCGCACTGCTGTCCTCGCGCATGACGCATGCACATGACATCATCGCTTATGCATTGCAACGCGGTCAACTCAGCCTGACCATTGCATACGCCAGCCTCGTCGGCTTGGGCTCGATGTTATTATTGCGTGCTGAAATGCGCCGCATTTCACTCAATGCAAAACTGCGCGGTTTGAGCTGGCGACAGCGTTTTTTACAATGGCTGCCGCTGCTGGTTTTCGCGCTGCGCCACGCCCAGCGCGGCGCGATGAGTTTGCGTGCGCGCGGATTGCTCCAGCAAAAATCTTTTTATTATGATTACCAATCGACACGCGGCCAACAACTTCGTGGCGTTTTATTGCTGTTCACATTCGCGTTCGTCACCATCGCATGCCTGTACTTTTCAGAACATATCCCCAATTTGTGGCGCAAATAAGCGCAAAATCTCGCGGCTCATTTGTTACAATGTTGCTTATTTTTTAAGCACCGCCCTTTCTGGCAACTTTCCACATGCGCATTGGCCCACACATTTTACCGAACAACTTATTCGTCGCACCCATGGCGGGCGTGACGGACAGACCTTTTCGCCAACTGTGTAAAAAGCTCGGTGCAGGCTATGCTGTGTCAGAAATGGCCGCGAGCAATCCGCTGCTGTGGAAAACCGACAAGAGCACGCGCCGCCTCAACCACGACGGCGAAATCGCGCCGATCGCTGTACAAATAGCGGGCTCAGACCCCGCCATGCTGGCGCATGCCGCGCAGTTTAATGTGGACAAAGGCGCGCAAATCATTGACATCAACATGGGCTGCCCCGCCAAAAAAGTATGCAATGTCGCGGCAGGCTCGGCCCTATTACAAAACGAAAAACTGGTCGCAGCGATTGTCAGCGCAGTGGTCAATGCAGTCGACGTGCCCGTGACGTTGAAGTTTCGCACAGGCTGGAATCGTGACAACAAAAACGCATTGAGCATCGCGCGGATTGCCGAGGACGCCGGCATACAGATGCTCACGCTGCACGGCCGCACGCGCGCCGACGGCTATAAAGGCGATGCAGAATACGACACCATTCGTGCCGTCAAAGCCGCAGTGACAATCCCAGTGGTGGCCAATGGCGACATCACTTCACCCGCTAAGGCGCGAGAAGTATTGGCGTATACGGGTGCGGACGCGATTATGATTGGCCGCGCCGCGCAAGGCCGACCATGGATATTTCGAGAAATAGCCGCCTACCTCAACGACGGCTCGACGATGTCACCGCCGACAGTGATTGAGGCAAAAGAATTGTTGCTCACGCATTTGAGTGAACACTATGAATTCTACGGTGATCGCACCGGCTTATTGACCGCACGCAAACACATCGGCTGGTATGTCCAAAATTTAATCGGCGGCGATGCCTTTCGCCGACGGATGAACGGCTTGCTCACACTGGACGAGCAACACCGCTCGGTCGGTGACTTTTTTGATGAGCTGGCAGTGGATTACCAGCACTTGCCTTACATGGAATGAATCACACAATATCGACCCAAGCTCAACACGCTTATTTTTTATAATAATTCAAACAGAAATACACACACATGAACACCAGCAGCTTTCAACTCATCCACGCCGAAGTCACCCACGATGACATGGTCGACATCGGCACCTGCATTCAGCATCACTTCAACGTCTACCTCAGCGCCCTCGATGATGCGCTGGGCACACAGCCGCATGATTTGCACCAGATGCTGTTGGCCGCTTGTGAAAAACCACTGCTTGAGTTGGTGATGGACAAAGCCAATGGCAACCAGAGTTTGGCCAGCGAATGGCTCGGGATTAACCGTGCGACCTTGCGCAAGAAATTGATGCAATACGCGCTGGAACAAAAGTAGATCCATCGGCTACCGATACACGTAAAAAAAGTGGCCATCGCCACTTTTTTTATTGCACCAATGTCACACCGGTTTTACTTTGCAGTTCCTCAAAACTCACCTCAGGCGCGAGCTCGACAACCTTTAACCCATCACTGGTCACGTCCAGCACCGCCAAATCTGTGATGATGCGGTCCACCACGCCAACACCTGTGAGCGGCAAGGTGCAGCTTGGTAGAATTTTAAAATCCTCACCCGAGCCGTCTTTGCGTTTGGCCGTGTGCTCCATCAAAATAATGACGCGACGCACGCCCGCAACGAGATCCATCGCACCACCCATGCCTTTGACCATTTTTCCCGGTATCATCCAGTTGGCCAAATCGCCCTGCTCGGACACCTGCATCGCACCGAGTATTGATAAATCAACGTGGCCGCCGCGTATCATCGCAAACGAATCGGCCGATGAAAAAATCGACGAGCCCGCCAGCGTCGTGATGGTTTGCTTGCCCGCATTGATTAAATCCGCATCGACTTCGGCCTCGGTCGGGAAAGGCCCGATGCCGAGCAAACCGTTTTCGGATTGCAGCCACACTTCTTTATCGTCACCAACAACGTTCGCCACCAACGTCGGCAAACCGATGCCCAGATCGACATC
>CALMCK010000027.1 GCA_937862845.1 uncultured Burkholderiaceae bacterium
TAAATACATTACCTACGCGGAGTTCTTGAGCAATTTTCATAACAACTTTTCCTAAATATTTAAAAAAATCGGCAAAGTCGCAACATGCAGTCCAGCCGAAAACACAGCATTATATCCTGATTCATCACCATTTTGCCAGTAACTTAACGAGACGACTCGCTCCAGCGCAGCAATTGTTGCGCCAAATCCTCAGTCTGCCGCAAACCCGATGCCACCTCATGCGCGCCCTGCACCAATAATGGCAGATGCGTCCTGAAGGCAGCCCATGCCTGTGCCAAGTCATACCGCACATCGCCATTCCACGCCATTTGCCAGTGGTCAAACACTTCGCGCAAATCATTTTGATGCGACTGCTCAAAAAATCCACCATAAACCGTCGAAAATGCGGAAAGTTTGTCCATGTGCACCCCATCGTCTTGCGGGTAAATATGCCACGTCAGAACTCGTTCTGCCCAAATCGCGCGCACCAAAGAATCCTCACCGCGCACGAAGTTCACGTCACTCACCTGCAACAACTCATCAAACTCAAGCTGCGTGAGCATCGGCAAATAGCGCAACGTCAAAGCGCCCTGCTGCTCACCGTCATAACCCAACTCCTGCCACGCCGCACGCATCGCCGCGCTCGCTTTGCCGCTGGTCACTGCCAGTACGGTTGTTTGCGGCGCGTTCACCAGACACGGCAACCATTGTTTTAAGGGCATTGCTTCGTAGCCAAACAGGCTGATCTTCAGTGCATCGCCCTGCTCGCCATAGTATTTTTCGGGCGGTACTTCGGCCATAATGCTCGCCTCACGCAGTAAACCACCTGTTTGATTCGTAAACCCTGGAAAGAAAAATGTTTTCGTCAAACCACTCGCTTGCGGAGAGTCTAAAAGATGACAGCCCGCAACCCATGCTTCTGCGGACAAATACTCTAAATTCGCCCAGCGAGCCGTTGCACCGCTCGCTTTTTTTTGCGCCAGCATAGCCTGCACATAAGGCTCTGGCAGCCCGCAGGCGAAACCCTCAACCACCACATCAGCGATGGCCATGTTTGACCAGTCTGACGCATCCGACCAGTGCAACACTGTCACCCCAGCCACCATTTGCCCATCTAAATTTGGATTGAACTCTGGCCAAATCGTCGCCAACGCGCCCATGTCGTCCAGAAACAAGCGCACGACCACACCGTGCTCGGCCGCCAGTTGGCGCGCCAAACGCCAGCACACACCGACATCGCCGTAGTTGTCCACCACTTTACAAAAGATATCCCAGCGCCGCATACACATCCTAAAAGTTTAATTCGTCTAAATCGCGTAAAATGTCGGATTCTCATTCAACCCACACCACAAACATGACCACCGATACCTTACACCGCTTTATATTTCAAAACGCCCCTGTCAAAGGCGAACTCGTTCATTTACCCAACACATGGCGCGACATGCGTGCGCACCGCCGCTACCCTGCGGTTGTCGAAAAACTATTGGGTGAAGTGGTCGCCGCCAGCGCGTTGCTCTCGGCCAATCTTAAATTTGACGGCAGCCTCATCATGCAAATACACGGCGACGGCCCCGTCGAGCTGCTGGTCGCTGAGTGCCGCAGCGATTTAAGCATCCGTGCCACCGCAAAAGTCCGAGAGCACGCCCAAACCAATACCGACATGACACTCACCGATCTGGTCAACGTCAGCGGTCAAGGTCGATTCGCCATCACACTGGACCCAAACAATCGTCAAGAAGGACAGCAACCTTATCAAGGCATTGTGCCACTCGCGGGCAACTCCATGGCCGATGTCATCATGCACTATATGCAGACGTCCGAACAGCTCGACACAGTCGTGCAGCTCGCCGCAGATGGCGACAATGCCGCTGGTTTTTTGTTGCAACGTTTGCCCAGCCATGGCGGCGGACTGAATGTCGAATTCGCCCAAAACTGGGAAGATTTAGAGGCCATCGCCCGCACATTAAGCCACGATGAGTTGCTCAACAACGACACAGACACCCTCATGCACCGCTTGTTTTGGGAGCATGTGCGCGACGTCCACACCACCGAACCCGTGCAATTTGCCTGCACCTGCTCTCCGACCAAAGTATTGAACATGTTGACCATGCTCGGTGAGGAAGAGGCTTTTGAGATGATAGACGAGGACAATGAAGTCAATGTCTCATGTGATTTTTGTGGGCAGAACTATGTGTTGAGTGCCGCGCAAGTCCGCGCGTTATTTGAGCCAGATGCCGACGTGGGCACGCTCGGTAAGCTGCATTAAATCTTTAACAACCAGTACGCCCAAGTGGTTTTCACCTCACGCCAAATAAAACCCGACTTCGTCGATACCGATTGATACACCGAGTACGGTGTCGGCGCACTCACGGCCGCTAAGCCCTCGTTGCTCGCCATCTGCATGGCGCGCGCCAGATGCCACTCATCACTGACGATGAATGCATTTTTGATGTTAAATTCGTTCATGCGTTTTTTGGCTTCTCGGATATTTTCAAGTGTCGTCGTGGACGCTTCATCCATCATTATCGCTACCGCGGGCACGCCTTTGGTCAGTGCATATGCCCGCGCCACAGCGGCTTCAGCCATTTCTCCAGCAGAATTTTTACCTGCCTCATCGCGTGAACCACCTGTAAAGATGAGGTTGCTCACACGCTTTTGTTGGTACAACTCGATGGCGTAATCCACACGCGCTTTGAGCGCTTTGGACATTTGATTTTGATGGGTCGCAGCACCCAGAACAATGGCCGCGTCGGCCTGCGCCTGCGGGGACAAAGGCTGAGCCGAGAGTATGCGCCAAAGTGGCGCGGATATCAGCATTGCCGCAATGACGCTGAGTGCAAATAAGCGTTTGAGCAGACCAAACATCAGCGCAACCGTATTAACATCATCATGGTTTTGGCTCTGTGCCTGCTGACGGCGTCGCCACGGGCGACACTTCTGACGGCTGGTCCATCACTTGCACAAACACCTCATCCGATTTCACCATGCCGAGCTGCAAACGGGCGCGTTCTTGCATCGCGTCGCTGCCTTCTTTTAAATCCTGCACATCCGCTTGCAGGGCGGCATTGCGGTAGATCAATTCTTGGTTGAGCTTGGTTTGTTTGTCAATTTCTTTTGTGGTTTTATACACGTCAAAATACCCCGACCACAGCGGCCACTGTAGGGCAACAACAACAATGAATAAAAATAAAGGTAAACGACGCATGACAATCATCCGATGCAATATGAAGACCCCGTGATTATAAAGCTTAATGCAAGCGAGTGCGCAGCTCTCAGTCATAAAATCTGATATAAAAAACCACGGCCGTGACCGTGGTTTAGTTGACTGCATATTCAATACTCAAGTCGTGAACTTACGACTGTTTGATTGAGTAAAAAGCGCGTTTGCCAGGATAGCTTGCCGTCTCGCCCAATGCTTCTTCGATGCGCAGCAATTGGTTGTATTTGGCCACACGGTCAGAGCGTGACAGCGAGCCCGTTTTGATTTGCATCGCGTTCAGACCGACCGCGATGTCGGCAATCGTTGAATCTTCAGTCTCGCCCGAGCGGTGGCTGATGACGGCGGTGTAGCCAGCGCGTTTGGCCATTTCGATGGCGGCGAAGGTTTCGGTGAGCGTGCCGATTTGATTGATTTTAATCAAAATCGAGTTGGCGATGCCTTTGTCGATGCCTTCTTTGAGGATTTTGGTGTTGGTGACAAACAAGTCATCCCCCACGATTTGGACTTTTTTGCCAATCACATCCGTGAGGTATTTCCAACCATCCCAATCGCCTTCGGCCATGCCGTCTTCAATCGAAATAATCGGGAATTTTTCCGCGAGATTTGCCAAATAGTCGGCCATTTCTTTGCTCGACAAGCTCAAGTTTTCACCCGGTAATTCGTATTTGCCGTCTTTATAAAACTCAGATGCGGCGCAATCAAGACCCAGCAAAATTTGCTCACCGACTTTGTAACCCGCTGATTCGATGGCTTGCAAAACGGTGTTTAAACATTCTTCATTGGATTGAAAATTCGGCGCGAAACCGCCCTCATCACCGACCGCCGTGTTCATGCCCTTGTCGTGTAGAATTTTTTTCAACGCGTGAAAAATCTCAGCACCCGCGCGCAAAGCTTCGCGGAATGAATCAAAACCCGCTGGGATGACCATGAATTCTTGGAATTCTAAATTATTGTCCGCATGCGCACCGCCATTGACGATGTTCATCATCGGCACGGGCAACTCCATCGCGCCAGAACCGCCGAAGTAGCGGTACAGTGGCAAACCGACTTCATTTGCCGAAGCGCGTGCAACCGCCATAGAGACCGCGAGTAAGGCATTTGCACCGAGGTTTGATTTGTTTTCAGTGCCATCGAGTTGAATCAAGGTTTGGTCAATGAGCGCTTGCTCGGAGGCTTCCATGCCGATGACGGTGTCAGCGATGACGGTGTTGATGTGATGAACAGCATTCAAAACGCCTTTGCCAAGGTAACGTGATTTATCACCATCACGCAGCTCAATCGCTTCACGCGAGCCCGTCGACGCGCCCGATGGCACCGCCGCACGCGCGGTTGCGCCTGATTCTAAAAGCACTTCGCATTCCACAGTGGGGTTGCCGCGCGAGTCTAAAATTTCGCGACCGACGATATCAATAATTGCACTCATTGTTATTGCTCCTTGATGTTTTAAAAATTTTAAGTTAAAAATCATAACCGCACCCTCGGGCGGCGGGGTATTGCTGGACAACGCACAATGATAATGCAAAAACAGCGACAATATTGCACAAAAGCGGTGCGAAGCTCGGCAATGGGTTTACATTACATCACGCCTTCAACAATCACCATATTCGCCACCGAAGCATCTTTGCGCAAAGCACGCGCGGCAATGTAGGTCTGTGAATCATAGAATGCCTGCGCTTTGTCGACGGAAGCGAACTTCATAATCACGGTGCGCGGGTGAAACTCACCTTCAAGAATCGTCTGCGCGCCACCACGCACGAGGATTTCAGCACCGTGCTCGGTCATGGCTTGGCTGGATAAAACACGGTATTGATCGTATTGTGTCGCGTCGGTGATGTTGACATTGACGATGACGTAGGCGGGGTTAGTCATATTGATACCTCAGTTAAAATTATTTTCTAAAAACACACCATCGGCTTTCACCGCCAAATCCAAGTTTTTCAATGTGACGAGGAGTTCTTTCATGCGCGGCAAAGGCACGGCGTTCGGGCCATCTGACCACGCTTCACTTGGGTTGGGATGCGTTTCCATAAACAAACCCGCGACGCCAACCGCGACGGCGGCGCGCGCGAGAACGGGGACGAATTCACGTTGGCCACCGCTGGTTGAGCCTTGCCCACCCGGCAATTGCACCGAGTGTGTCGCGTCAAACACCACGGGCGCATCGGCTTCGCGCATGATGGCGAGGCTGCGCATGTCAGAGACGAGATTGTTGTAGCCAAAGCTCACGCCACGCTCGCAGGCGAGGAAATTGTCTTCATTCAAGCCAAGCTCACGCGCCGCGCTGCGGGCTTTTTCGATGACGTTTTTCATGTCGCTTGGCGCGAGAAACTGACCTTTTTTGATGTTGACTGGCTTACCGCACTGTGCGACGGCGCGGATAAAGTCGGTTTGGCGGCACAAGAAAGCAGGCGTTTGCATGACATCGACCACGCTCGCGACTTCTTTAAGGTGGTCAACCTCATGCACGTCGGTCAACACAGGCAAACCCGTTTGGCGGCGCACTTCGTCGAGAATTTTTAAGCCAGCGTCGATGCCGACACCGCGTTTGGTGTTGCCTGATGAGCGATTGGCCTTGTCGAAAGAGCCTTTGTAAATCAATGGAATGCCGAGCGCTTCGGTCATTTCTTTGAGCTGAAAAGCGACGTCCAGCGACATCTCAAGCCCTTCAATCGAGCACGTGCCCGCGATGAGGAAAAAAGGTTGGTTCAAACCAACGTCGTGGCCGCAGAGTTTCATATTGTGCTTTCAGAAAATATAAAACCACGGAATGTTCATGTTTGTATTTCCGTGGTTTTAATTAAGTTTGTTCAGGTGAATGGCTGTCAAAATGCGATTTTAGCAAAAAAACCAACTCAATCATATAACGATAGACAAAATAAAAGCGGGCAATGCCCGCTTTTATCAACAACAATTAAGCACCTTGTGCCGCAGCGACTTGCGCTGCGACTTCGGCGGCGAAATCGTCGACTTTTTTCTCAATGCCTTCACCCACGATAAACATCGTGAAGCCAGCGACTGTGGTGTTTTTCTCTTTGAGCATTTGCTCAACGGTTTGTTTGTCGTTTTTCACAAACGATTGGTTCAACAAAGACACTTCTTT